>JBHLRJ010000003.1:0-68754 GCA_048882645.1 Candidatus Thorarchaeota archaeon | reverse complement strand
CTATAAAGCTAAACGCTTTAACATCCTATTTCCTCACTGGCATTTTGAGAATGAGTGCTATGTACGTAAAAAATTTCAAAATAGAAGTATTAACCTTATAAATCAAGGAATCTATAGGAGTAATTTACAAATTAAAGTAAAAGAAATCTTGAAGTCATTTAGACTTTATAAGATTTTACAAAGACTCAGTATCTATCAAATATTCAGAAAAATGAAAATTAGTCCAAAAATAAAACCACGTTGGGACTTGATTTATGGGCACCATACTCATGTTCCTCAACCTATTAATTTATATAACAACAAATTACTAGCATATTCGGGGGGTAATTTTATTAATTCTCAATGGAGAAAAAAACATATAAGTGGATTGATTGTTAAATGTCAAATAGGGAAATCAAGAAATAATGGAACATTTTCCGTTGGAAATGTTGAATGGAGTTACACTATAAATCAAAGAAACAAGAAATCCAAAAAAATAACTGTTATAATTGATCTCGAAAGAAATAGGAAGAATTATTATGAAAACCAAGCTAATAAATTGAAAACGACTTTATTAGTAAATTTTATATTTTTAGGATTCTGGATATGCTATTTTTATATATTTATTCATTTTGGTTTAATTTTTTTACTCTTATATCTTCTGGTTTGCAATTGCATTCCAATATTGGTTTTATATATCAAAAATAAAAAATGGGTTCCGTACATTAGAGCTGCCCATTAATGATATATCATTAATAGATATTTATTTTCTGACTTTAGTGCAGATTGCTTTAACTTTCCAGAAAGAGTAACTCTTCCACCTGGTGGAGCAATAACAGTGCAAGTTGAAATTACTCCTCCATTTGCTTATTCAACCTATTATGAAGCAATTTTAATCGGTACTAGCAACGAGGATCCGTCGATTCAAGATGAAGGGGGAATAATCATTCGAGTATTACCTACATGCGACAGTATTATATACTTCTTAAACAACCTGCGAGACGAACTCGAGAATATTCCAGACGATTATTGGAGGAATCCATCATCCCCTCTACAAAAGGCGATGGATAAAATGATTAATGAGTTAATTATTAAAATATCGGGAGGTAGTCCTATCATTTACGGAGAAGCTTATGATATGCTATTGCACGATATTAAACCCAAACTGACAGGAAACAAAACCGATGAGTCGGAAATTCCATGGGATGGCGGAATTTTCAAGAATCCTTGGATAATCGATCCGACTCAACAATTAATCTTTAAGAACATATGTAACCTATTACTAAACGATATCAAAATCTTAATTGAATTGTCAACTTAATTTTTTTTTTTTTTCTTGATTTCAACTTATCTTAGTGAAGAATGATTTGAGATCTGGTTAAAAAATAATTAATTAAGGATTTTTACAAATTTGTAGAAAATGTAAAAAACTTGTTTTTTCTCTTTTTTTAATTGAAATCTAAGTGAACGAGGAAGAAAGTTAATAATATCC
This sequence comes from Candidatus Thorarchaeota archaeon, assembly GCA_048882645.1. Taxonomy (GTDB): domain Archaea; phylum Asgardarchaeota; class Lokiarchaeia; order Sigyniarchaeales; family SOKP01; genus Loki-b32. Next base: position 67,283 of record JBHLRJ010000003.1, on the reverse strand, counting down.
ATGTCAATATATTTTTTCACGTTTTATTGGAACTTCCGTGGAACTATTGGAAGCCGAATTATAAATATGATAGATCTCAACATTTCATAGGATGCTTTTATAGCTTAAAATTAACGCCTTGTTTAAAGGAGTAATCCTTTCAAGGCGAAAAAAAAATATCGAGGTTTTACAAAAAAAATTTTTGAGGCGAAATTTATGAAAACGAAATTAAAAATACTGATCGCGGCATCATTTTTGATGTGTATCATAGCAATTGTTTCACCCGCAGCGGCTGCTGGTTCTAATCGCATCTTTCTCATAGCAAATGGAGACGACATCGATGATTTACCAGGGGTTAAAAACATAATCATAGGGAAAATTGAATTGGGTGAAGCTGGTGAGCTCGCAACGGCAAAGGCGCAAGCATTTTTCCATCAAAAACTCCATGATGAATCAGTTGGTAACTATGTGATGATAGGAAGGGCTAAAAATATGGTACTAATAACCCCCCAATTGACATTTTATTGCCCAGTAGTTCACGTCTATTGGCTTAATTGCTGGTGGTTCCAAGGTGAGGGAACGTTTAAGACTACTGATATCGATTTCCCCGTACTTTATCGAACGTTGTTTCAAATAAACATGCCAAATACCGGAGGTAAATACATCACCACTCATATTTTTATGTGGGTAAGCTCTACAGGTGCATATTGTTTAAATGATCCCATGGTAGATCCCCCAGGATCCGATACAAATCCCGTTTTAATCAAACCAGAAGGAGGATGGGTCCTTACTGGAGTTTTTTGGGATGTTGGTATCCCAATGGATGTGGGTTTTGGATATGGTGTAATGCCTGTCGGTCCTGTATCCTATTTTACATGTTACTTTGAATACTAAATCATTCGTACAAAATAAAAAATATATTCTAAAATCTTTTTTTTTTATTAGTTTTTCCTTTCTTTATTATCTAAATTCTGGAAGTACTATATTAGGTTCATATAATGCACCATACTAATATGCTTTACTATAGTTTTAATTGTAATTTATATAGATGGAAAGCCTTCTGGAATGCTGGTAAAATAACACCGACATTAGCAGGAGGTTCTGTTGGATTTCTTAAAAGGGGCTCGATTAGCCTTTTTTAAGAAATGGCTTATTTATTACCATGAGGGTAAAAACTTGGAAGATTATGATTATTTTTATGACTTCAAATAACTAAATTCTTAATCCTATAGATGCCCTTTTAAATCTTCTTCACATAAGCAATTAGGAGTACTATTTATTTCAACGCCACATGGGCAAATTTTAGGATGATTGTATTTTTCACATATTTTATTTATCGTATCACAGGAAAATAGTAAATTAAATTTCTCACTTTCCTGATGTGCTTGTTCAACTGTTAGTCCTAATTCCTTATGAAGCAATAATTCAAGCAAATGGGCATGACGAGACAATTCAATTGCAATGCTATTACCTTTTATGGTGAGTTCAACCCATTGATATCTTTTATAGATAACTAGATCCTCTTCTTCCAACCTTTTAACCGAGCTTCCAACTGTAGAATGGGCTAACATAAAATGTCTAGCAATCTCTCCCACTTTTCGTTTCTTATTCTTATTTAGGTAGCGCACTATTTTATAATCAATATCTAGCATATTTTAATTCCTCATAAAGTATTTCTCATTAATGTTGATGCCCAACAGATAAAATAACCATTGCCATTGTCAAAATGCCCACAAAAATTAAAAGAATTTGACGAATACTGTGTTTAGCATCAGCTTTTTGGTGAAGTTCTGGGGTTAAATCTGTTAATGCAATATATATAAAACTAGCTGCAGAAATGGCTAATAAATACGGCACAAATACAGAAAAAATATCCAATACGTAAAAACTAATAATTGCGGCAGGAATTGTTGATAAGCTAGAAAGAATATTAAAAAGCAATGCCTTCTTTCTTGAATATCCTTGATGTAATAATATTCCAAAATCTCCAGTTTCTTGAGGGATTTCATGTATCAAAACAGATATTCCCGCAACAATACCAATTGAAAAATTAGTTAAAAATGCTGCTGCGATAACAACTCCATCAGTAAAATTATGAAATGCATCTCCTACTAAAACTAAAGGTCCAGCAGCACTGTGTACTTCACATCCTTCATTTTGACAGTTCCGCCATATAATTATTTTTTCAATGATAAAAAAAAATAATATACCACCTAAAACAAATAACATTATGAAATGGGGTTCTCCACCTGAACCTTCTATTGCTTCAGGTATTAATCCAAAAAGAGATGCTGTGAGCAATATACCAATTGCATAAGAAATCAATATGGATATTAATATCTTTTGGAATTTTTGATTTAATAAAATGAAACTTGCCGCGGCTAAAATAGCACCTACACTTCCTAAAACACTAAAAAGTACAATCCAACCTAGAATTTTGAGATCACTTGAAAAGCAATTTAATTGAATTAAGTTATAATTAAGAGTAATTATTATTAATATCTTACGAAACGTCGTAATTTTAGATCTCTGTATCATTTAAAAATATAATACTGTACTTGTATAAGATAAAAGTATTCTCGTTTTAAACTCCAATTGGGATTTATTCATAGTTTTAACTAATAAATAATTTCATTGGGAATTTCTTCTATTCTATTATTACTCAGATCAAGAATCTCGAGCTTCTTGAGGCTTAATATAAAATCTGGGACAGATTTCAATTTGTTATAGCTTATCTCTAAGCGCTTCAGGTTTTGGAGATTCGTGAATTTGTTTGGTACTGTTTTAAGTTTATTTGAACTAAGATATAATTCTTCAAGATTTTTTAAAGAATTCAGTGAATATGGAAGCAATTTAATTTTATTTCCTACAAGATTCAACTTCTTTAAATTCTTTAGAGTTCCTATTGAATCTGGAATTTCAACTATGCTGTAGTTGACCAAAAATTCTTCAAGATTCTTGAATAGAATTATTTCATCGGGGATCTTTCTGTCGATGGTTAAAGAAGGATCCTCAATATCACCAAATATACTAATAGCAATAACTTGATTATGATCATTTAACACGAATTCATTTGCATATTCTTCATTTATCTGGTCAACTTGAAGGAATTGGCCATAAATTATTTCAAAACACGCCAACGCTTTTGTTTCCTCATCACTAATACCAAGTTGATGGAATTTATGGGAAATATTGTTTAAAATGGATTTTTTTACCGTCTCATCTAAATTTTGGAAGTCAAAACCGCAATCAACAAAAAATTTTCGAAGCTTTTTCAAATTTTTAAAGGATTTAGGTAAAAACTTTACCCTACTTCCCCTCAAGTCAAGAAATTCTAAATTTTTAAGATGTCCAATTGAATCAGGCAGAAATTTATTTAAAAATCCTCCAACGACAAGAAGTTTTACATTTCCATCATCAACCCAAAAAAGATTCCTAAAAATGTCTGAGTTTCCAAAATACTCCATGATTTGATCATATTCAATCCCTAGATCCTGAATTGAGGGCTGAAGAGGTCCGTAATATATATAATCCGTATAATGTCCAATTTTTATAATTTCATAATCCCCTTCCTCAACTAACTCTGCCTCTAAATCAATGAAGAATTGAACCTCATCTTCACTAATATGATACACTCTTGAATATCTCATAAGGATCTCCTCTATGAGGACATCACTTTTCTTATTATTAATTTTCTTCAGCAGTTTAAACATAGTTGTAATTACTAATGTTGATTCGTCTTGTATAATTATATCTCTAATGAGTGGTATCTCTTCACTGAAATAATTATTGATAATAATATAAAGAGCAACAACTCTATTATCCTCCTCAAGATCATTTTTAATGATATCTCGTAATGTAGCAACTGGAGTATCTTCAATCAATTTGCTCTCTTTTTCTATAAAAAATAAGATTGGTTCAATGAATAACTTTGGAAAGTCCCATTGGTAAATTCTTTTTCTTTCTTTAAGGCTAATTGGATTACCTCTAAAATCTAGTGATTTGGTAAAAATATTTGTCGAGTTTTCTAAATCGACGATTATAGAGATATTACAGTGGCTCAAATCCACACTGTCTAACCCAAAAGGTTTGCCTATATCCTTGAATTTTAAAGGTAATCTACTTAAAGATTTACGATGACTCAAATTTAATTTTTTGAGTGCTTTTAAAGAATCTATTGTTTTAGGTAACTCTTGTAGATATAGATTATGACTTAAGTTTAGTTCTTGAAGTGAATCATGCCATTTAGGAATCTCTGGTAAAGATTTAAAACGATTAGAACTTAAATCAAGTGTTTTCAATTGTTTTAATTCCCAAATTGAACTAGGTATCTCTTCCAAACCCTTACTGTGTAAATCTATATGTTTTACATGGTTATTTTTAATTATAATTCCAAACGTATTTTCTCCCAATTTCTCAACAACTGGGATTGTTTCATTTAGATAACTCTCTAATTCAATGATAATTTGCTTTTCTTCCGGTATAATTGGAATATTCTTAAATCTATCTGTAAGTTCTGTTTTTGATCCTAGATCGTATATGATAATATCCACAAATAACTGTGGAAAATCATTAAGGGAAGCTAAGTACCTTGTATTAACCCCTATCATTCCCGTGCTTAAAGCACTATATAAAAATTTACCATCTTGAGAGACTGGACTTGTTCCTTGCATCGAAACTTTCTCATCACTTATCAAAATACCAAACTTTTGAAAATATGGTCGATTAATGTGGTAATGTATTTCATAGGAATGCCCCTTTATCACCTTTAACATTAAAGTCTCTCCTGAGAAAGTACCTTGAAAGCTGACTGTTTTTTCCACTAATTTTACTCCTTTAATTAATTCCGGAAAATCTTCTTCATCTAAAACTTTCTTAATTACCTCATCTTTTATTTTTTCAAGTGCTAAATCCTGGGAACAATCATGATTTTCGGGCATTCTATGTTAAGCACAAAAATTTTTCCCGCAATAACGGCACTTGAAAGGTAAAAAGCCTACATTTTCACCACAGAAGGCACATTTAGTCATGGATATTCTTCCTATAAAAGTCTTGTCTTATGTTATTAAGATTCCATTTATTTTTAAAAGTTTATTCCTTTAAAAGAGATCATGCATACCAATAAAAATTCAACAATTAGAAACCTGAAATTAATCATCTTGTAAACAAGGTAAGGAACAGAGGGGATAAAAGTTTTTAAACGATATATCTTGTGTTTTTATAATAAAGGCAAAAATTATTTTTTGACTATAATCACGAGTGTTCTTAATGGCGGAATTTAAGATTAATGAATATCTTACCCTCAAATTAGAAGGATATGAGACGAATATCTATGTGAATGGAAAGTTTTTCAGACAATGTAAATATTTACTTTTAGAAATTCCAACGGAGGTGTTAGAAGATTATGAAGAGATTGATTCTATCGATGAAGCTGCCGAAACATTGGATCATTCTTTAGAGGGACAAGATGTATACACATATGACATTCCTCCTGAAACTGAATTTTGGGGACATTGTTCTAATATGCAGGCATGGGCAGAAAATAATTACGATACTAGAATACTCCATAGAAATTTAGCATTTGTGCTACTGAAGGAACTTACACAAGCAGGAGACCCGGTGGCCAGAGCTGTTTTCAAGGAAGAGATTGCGAAAAGACTCGAGAGTAGACATCCAACTGTAATCAAATTTCTTATATTGGAGGGTTATGTCCCTTTATTAAATGAATATGAATTAGAATCATTATTTGAAACTCCAAGTAAATGGCTAATAGAGAGTTTTATAGAATTATTACATAACGAATTCCTCGCATATTTAGAAGCATTAAGAAGCCAAGGGAGAAAAATTCAATTTTTGAAAAAAAACGAACAAGCTATTCCCGTAATGACAACTGTAAAAAAATTAGCAAAATTTCGGAATCCAAAATTGATTGAGGGTATTTTCATGGGAAGTGATATCTACTCGCTTATTTATCTTTATTTAGAGCAGGGTTTTAATGACTATTATATTCAGAATGATCTGGATTTCAGGGAAAGAATTACCAATATCCTTATTTCAGGATTAGAACATAAAGACAAGTATATCTTTAGCTTTTCTTTGGAAGCATTGGTGTTTTACTCCTATATAAGATTTACTAAATGGCATAGACGGAGTATAGATTATCAAGAATACAAAAGAAAGGGGGGAATTCGAGTAAAGAATCATTTGAGCGAAAAGAACTATGAGGAATTTGTATATAATGTTGCAGAGAATTTACTGAAATTTTACGATTCTGAGCTTTTTAATTACAAACTTCATCTTGTAGCTTATTCGGTATTTTTTGCCGACTTTGGGAATCCAGCGCGTAAAGGAATAGACTTATTAAGAACTCAAGGTATAGCAGAGTTAAAGGAAATTGCGGACAAAAGTCTACTAATAATTGAAGTAGAATTTAGTGAAGAAGATAAGAATGAACGGGAAATCTCCCAAAAAATTGAAATTGAAACTTTAAAGATTCTCAATGTTAAAGAAATTAATGTATTAATTCCAGAAGATACTGGAAAAATATTAGTAGAAAACATTGTATACCAGCTCTCTAGAGAGAAAGGTAATAGAACCCTTTTCGGAAATGCAATGGGGATATGTAGATATGTGGGGGAATTTCATGCAATTGAATTAGGGGAAGGTGTCTTTTCTATTTTGCGACAGTACAATGTTGAATTATTAGATATTATATTTGCTCTAAGGTTATTCGAATATCTTACTGCCGAAGAATGTGTATTTATCGCGAATAATATAAACCTTACTCTTACAATGAAGAACGCATTTACGGCAATCGCAAATAAGATAGAATATGATCACACGAAAAATAAGTTTGCTTCAAATGTGCCATTTATGGATTGGTATCCTTTTTATATAGAAAATCTGTGTATATTTTTACGAAATCTTAAAGGAAAACTAAGTCCTCAAAAAATCCAGCATTTTTTAACATTTTTGGAGAATAATTTCCTTGAAGGACTTCCTTCACCTCAATTTTGGAACCTTGTACTAAAGCTCCATATTACTGAGCCAAGTGTTGAAGATGTTGTATTCTTTTATAAATGGTATAGAGTCGAAGGAGAAAGTGGTTTAGATAGAAGAAAGTGGGATACTGTTGAGGAGATTAGCAAATGTTCTAACATCCCTGAAGCGGGATTGGAAGCCATTCTTACTGAAAAAGACATGTTTGCATTTCGAAACGCTATTGGGTCAGAATTGCTTAAGAAGATGGGTCCAAGTAGATTAATTCCGTTATTCAAAAACCCCAGTTTAAACTTTTCTTCCTCTGTTTTACAAATATTACCTGTATTTAAAAATAAGCAGTATAGGGAAGGATATATAAAGTTTTTAAAGGAAATCGAGGATCTAGCATCCATACCAATTATTATAGAAACGGATTATGAAGGTAAACAAAAAATGAGAGAAATCCTTGCGGAGAAAGATCAGTTAAAACATTTGGACAGAGAGAAATTTTGGAATTTATTTCCCAAAGAAATCCTTAGATTGAGAGAAATTGAGGATATTTCACACCATTCCTTTTCATATATGTCCCATAAATATGTAAAATCGTTGACGAGTGGAAAGAGATTATCCTTTTCACTGAAAGACGATCAGTTAATATTTTTTAGTGGAGCATATTGTAAATTAAAAGATGAGCAAGTGAGAAAGATTTTTGATATAATCTTGGATTTCCCATTGATAATCAGATTATGCTTGAATCATAACAATTTTCAGACTCTTCCAGAAGAGATAGGAATTTTTAAAAATTTGGAAGCTATCGGTTTAGCTTATGCTGGGATCACTTCATTACCTGATTCAATAGGGGAACTAACATCTCTAGAACAATTAGAAATAAATTATAATCATTTAACGGCACTTCCAAATTCTATAGGCAATTTAACTTCACTGAAAAAGCTCTACATTAACAGTATAAACCAGATAACTCAGCTTCCTAATTCAATAGGGAACTTAAAATCTCTTGAAAATTTAAGTTTAAGCTGGAATCCCTTGACATCTCTTCCAGATACCATTGGAAATTTAATACATCTTAATCAATTATCTATTGAAGCATGTCCACTTAAAACGCTTCCTGAATCCATAGGGAATTTAACCAGTCTTGCATACTTGCGTATGGCAGAAACCAAAATAGAGACTCTGCCTAGTTCAATGAAAAATCTAAAAAACCTAAAATTCATTCAAGTTTCCAACCATCTTTTGCATGACATGCCAAAACTCAGGGCTTTAGTGAAACCGTTAAAAAATCTGGAGGTTAGAATAGGATTTGAAAGTTTATTAATGGGAAATTTAATGTCTAATGAGATATTTAAAGATGCAATGTAAAAAAAATTGGTTTTATCTGAGAAAAAATCTAATTGTTATAAGAAATGACAGTTGAATACGAAAATAAAATAATGAAAAAAAAATTCTTAATTCCACTTTGTAGAAAACAAAGTGTTATTTTTTATGATGAGCTTGAGCTTCTTGAGCCTACCAAATCAAATAAGGATTCGGTTGTTATTACAGCATTACAATTCGAACAAGAGTGCATTACTAGAGGTATAGCTCCAATATGATCTAAATATCGGTCAACAAATTTGAGACTATATTTAGCCATACTTTTCATCATCTTCCCTCCAAATGGGACAACCTCAGCTTGAATTTCTATGAAACTCTCGTAAGCTTTTATTAGATCATCTTTAAATTTTTCATTGATAGGTGTTGGGTTTATTTCGAGGTTTAATTTGAGTTCTCCTTGACAATATGGGCATTTTGGCACTTAAAATCACGTCTTAATTATTTTATTTATTGAATATCTGGAATATAGTTAACCATTCTATTTAAAAGGTAGAGCAATCTCATTAATAAGGGAAAAAGTTAGAAATTAATATTTCAAAACCTATCTTTGTAGTCTTATGATAATTCTAAAGCTCTTTCTTAAGCTTGTTTATAATCTAAAAACTCAAAATTTTAGTTTACTCTAATCAATGTTATCATAAAATAATCCTGTTTGTAGTTTAAATTATCTACAATTGTGTGAATAATATGTCTGAACAGAAAAAAGTTGGACATGCTCAACATCTAAAAGCAGTTAATCATCCCATTAGAAGAGAAATACTGAAATTTGTAAATGAGGAAGAGAAAATCTCAGAAGATGCCCTAATAGATAAATTGAAGGAAAATGGAACCATTGAGAGCAAAGATGTTTTTAAATACCACATGGACTTCTTACTGCAGACTTTTTGCGTTGAAAAAGAAGATATGGAAGATAAAATCGTATACAAGATTCTTCCTGGTGGAAAGGTTATTGAGAATTTCTAGGTTCTTTCTTAACTTTGGATTCTTGTAACTAAAGGTTTAATCTCCATTCTTCATAAAGAGAGGTTTTAAGCTGCTAGGGTGATAAATGAAATCCTTTAGTTCATTATAACTCAAGGGAAATGTGGGGGCATTTTTTTTTTCCATCTTCTTTTTTAACTTTATAAGAGCATTTGAGTTATTGTTATCTATTTTTCTATGGTTTCGATGATTAGTGGATTTTGATATTTTAAAAGAAATAGATATATTAATTGTATTTGACTATGCTAAGGTAAATAAAATAGGCTAGATGTGGTTATATGAGTAATAAATGGGGGATAAAGCCTGAACAAGCACAAGTTTTAATGGCATTAGAGGAATTGATTGGCAGACAGATTCCAAAGTTAGAAGATTTAAGTGCATTGTGGATTGGTGTAAAAATCGAAGATGATATGGTTAAAACATTAAGTTTATATGATTGTAAATTAACATTCATTCCAGAAGAAATTGGGAATCTGTATTCCCTTCAAAAACTATTTTTAATTAGGAACAAACTGACGAATCTTCCTGAATCTTTGGCGAATCTGCAATCACTCCAATTTCTAGATTTATCAGAAAATCAATTTTCTGTTTTCCCGGAGCCAGTAACAAAATTGTTATCCCTTCAAGTACTTTTCATGAATGACAATCAATTAGTTTCACTCTCAAATTCTATACGCCAATTAAAATCGCTCCACGCGTTATTCCTAAGGCAAAATCGGTTACGGTCCCTCCCTGAGTCAATAGGTAATCTAAAGTCACTTGAAAGCTTAAACTTAAATCATAATGAATTAAAATCTATTCCTAATTCATTAGGCAATCTCACTCCACTCGTAGAGTTAGATTTGGGTAGTAATCAATTTACCTCCCTTCCAGACGCAATAACTACCCTAACATCTCTTAAAAAATTGTTAATAGAAGAAAATCTTTTAACATCACTCCCAAATACACTATGGAAATTAAAAAATTTAGAGACTCTTTTTTTATGGCATAATCCATGGGAAGGTGAATGGAAAGAAATTGCTGATAGAGATATTCTTACTATCCTTGATTATTGTAGGCAGAGAGCTTCAATCAACGTTTTTCTAAGTCATGCAGTTGTTGATTTTGAAATTTCTCACATTAAAGAGATTTCAGAATATTTACAAAAACAGGATGAAATCTATAAAGTTTTCTACTGTGAAGAAGATTTAGCTGGAAATATCGATGATTTCATGGATGAAAAATTACCAAAGTGTCAGCTTGTATTGTTTTTCGCTTCCAACAAATCAATATATAATTCAGAGGATTGTAAACATGAACTCGAGCTTGCTCGAAAACATAATATTCAGATTTTACCAATAAAAGGACCAGATATAGATTGGAAAGAGTTAAAAGAATTGAATTTAAGCAGAGAATTAGGTTATGAATTTGAGCAAGAAGATTTCGTAGCATTCTGTCAGAAACTTTATGATTATATCCTGAAATTGAAACGGGAGATTCATTTATTTGAACCAGAGCAAGCAAAAATTGATAGAGAACGGGTAAATTTTAAGACGTCGGTAAATAACTATATAGATTCTGAAGGTTTTAAAGAACAGTTTGAAGAAGTTTGGGATCAGTTTGCTGAATTATTTCAAGATTTAAGTAGCGGTCGAATTAATTCAGTTGAATATTTTTCCAAATGTGCCCAACTTCTAAAAGAAAATAAATAGGAAACAGCAAACGATAATTTATGGCGATTCTGAATTGGAAGGAGAGTAGCTTTCGGGAGGGAATTCTGTAATAAGCTATAAATCTATAAGTATACAAGTAGTGATTATCTTTTCTATTTGAATGATAGATTAGATTTCTTTTTTAAGTGATTAATTATGTTAATAATATTCTGGTTATAAACAATTTGTTTCGCTTGAGCATATGCTAAGTCAGCTTGACTACGACCATAGAACGATATATCTGAATCAAAGAGAAATTCTTTGTTATTTTTATCTTTTATTTGCACGAAAAAATGATAAGTCATCTTTCCTCTTCTTACTAATTCAAATTGGGTTGTATCAATATCAAAAGCGAAAATTTCTTCTTCACCAGTTAATCTACTCTCAAAAAAATATAAACATCTCTCTTCCGAATTATAGGTTAATACACCAGTTAGCCATTTTTTAGATTTGCTTATATATCTTCCCCACCAACTGCGCATTTGTTTCCAATCGTCCCCAATAACTAATTTTCCAATTTGGTATATCATTATTTCACCAACACTAATAAAACTGAAAGATTTTTTAATCCTTATGTCTAGTAGGGAACACTAATTTTAAATTATATCTAATGGGGTAAAATCTCCCAAAGAAAGAAATCTTAGACTATGGATTTTACTTCTTTGTAAAGGTTTTTATAACAGAGTGTCATTCTTATATATATAAATTCAATGGGAGAGTTATCCATGACTGAAAAAGAAATATATATTGGAATTGTTAGAGATGGAAAGTTTCATCCTTTGTTACCAGAACCTACGATAAGTGCCCCAAGCCGCTTAACTGAGATTAGCAGAGTAGAAGTTATACCTCCTGAAGCTCGACAAGTGGATTTAACTCAGTATGAAGGGAAGGCGATAGCGGTTCAAGGAATCTTAGATAATTTTACTCTTTATGAAGCTTCTGTTACAGACGTTGCTGGACCTATTTTAACAGCATTGGTTCTAAAAGCTTTTGGAAATCCCCCTGAATTTAAAATTTAATATATCTCAGAGTATAAAGAGGTGATGGAAATAGTAATAATAAATTCTGAAGGCAAGTTTGATGATAATTATTTTCACATAGATGGAATGGTTTTGGGAGTACCCAAGTTTCTTTCAATTTATATTGTCGAAAATGAAGACATACGATTAATGATAGACGTTGGTGAAGCCACAAAAGCTCGCTCAATTATAAAGAAGCTCAAAGAATTTGATCTCTACCCTATTCATAAAATATTGCTAACACATTCTCATTGGGATCATGCTCAGGGACTTTCAAAAATCAAAAATCTAATGAAAGATTCTGAAGTGGAAGTTCTAGCTTCTGAGAATGCTATTGAAAATCTAAGACATCCCGAGAGAATGATTGAGGGCTTTGAGGGTATTAATACTATTCCTTATGAAGGTGAGATTACCCCTTTGAAAGAAGGTGATATAATTGATATAAATGGGTTAGAATTAGACGTAGTGAAATTTTTTGGACATACCATGGATTCTATTGCATTATTCGACAAATTAAACAGAAATATTTTTGTTGGAGATGCGGTTTGTATGAGATTGGATGAAAATGCATTCTTTTGTCCTCTCATGCCCCCTAACTTTGACGAAGAGAAGCTTCTAAAATCTTTTACTAAGTTACGAGCTATGAAGGATAGGTTAAGTTCCATTTCTTTAGCCCATTTTGGAGTATGGAAAGATACCCATTGTGATCAAATTTTAAATGAAATGGAGGATCTTTATTTTAAAGTAAAGAACTCCTTAATGGAATGGTATACTGAAGATCCTTCAATAGAAAGCATAACAAGTAAATATTGTAGAAACTTAATGCCAAACTCAAAAAATTGGAATGAAATGGTTTTTACCTTCATAGTGGGTATGATGATAAACGGCCTAAAAATAAGTGGTCTTATAGAAGGGTAAACAATATAAAATCTTTTTTTTCTAATTTAGGTTTCCAGAAGTAATTTAGAACTCTTCAAAGTAGATAACTGGAATAGAAATTCAAAATCCACTGCTTATTATAATGTTTCATGAAACCTAATCCGTCGTTCGGATCAATTGAATAGATATTGATTAGAATAGCCGCTTAGCATATCCTTGATTTTTACTCATAGCTTTTCTAATTTTTTTCTCACTTTTTTTAAGTTCATTTTCTATTTTACTATCTGCTGAAACTAATCCTCCACCATACCCAGCTTGTTTAACGGTATGAGGAACATTAATAACATTATACTAGTAATAGATGAGATTACTCCGATGATAATATTTCGTTCTTTATGTCCCGTGATAAGAGGAATGATGTTTTTTATATTATTGAAGTATAATGTAATACATTATTTTGTGTTATTTAATTAAAATTGTGTTATAAACTATTACATAGACTCTTTTCTCAGTTATAATGAATCAAGTAAAGGTTAAAATTATAACTAGAAAAAGACATAGAACTAAGAATAAATACTCTACACAAAATTCATAACAATAAAATTAGATAAAAAAAATTTTAATAGTTTAAAATGGATTAAAGGGATTGAAATTTTGGCTAATAGTTGAAGCATAAGCTCTCTGTTTTGTTTCTTTTAGAGTAATTCTTTCCTCGAAGTATCTTGGATTTAAATCTCCAAGTAGTTCATCAATTTCATTTTCTTCAGGAATTTGAACTTCAACTTCTTCAATTTCAATACTTTTCGTTTTCATCATTTCTTCATAAGCTTGGGTCATTTTTTTTTCACTTTTTTTTGTTTGTTACTTATATTAAAACTTGGTTCAATTTATAGTTTGATATATGGAACCTTGCTTGGACTCTTGGATTCACTTTAGATTCCTCATTTTTCAGCTATTAAAAAAGCAATAGTTGTTATGTAAAATCTAGGGTTTAGATATGGTTCTCCTAGAGGAATTATAATTAGATTTGATGATAATGTTAATAAATATAAGGGAACATTCAACCATGAAATCAAGACTTAATGATTTTAATCTAATAATATAAGTAAATATGCTGCCATTTTTCCAACTAAACCATTCTCTTGATTTCTGAGTTATTTTATATCCCGAAGGAGATACCACTGATAAACTCCAGTATTAGGTATAACCTCATCTCGCATTACCTGAAATCCGAATCTCTCATAGAATTTCACGTTTCTTTCGGTAGATGTCTCAAGAAATATAGGCAAAGGATTCATTGTATCAATTTTCTCAAGCATATATTCCATTAATAAACTCCCATATCCTTTTCCTTGATGCTCAGGTTCGACACCAAGATTCTGTAAATACCAGTGATCACCTGTAGCAAACTCTCGATGCACATTGGCATTATGTTCTTCAATGGGTTTAATACGTTTAGAGGCTTTCAATCCCAATTTATAGATTTTTGCTTTAATGATACATCCGATATCCATTATCATTTTATATTGCTTATTGACATATGGTATCCAGACGGCTATTCCTTCAAAGTTAGGAGAAGTTGCATGTGTCTCCCCATATTTAACACCTAAACAGCTTGTTACTTGGAATACATGTTTTATTTCAGCATGCCGTTTCTCTTTATCGGGAACAGCATATACCGAAACTGGATCATCCTTCAAGGCACGCCCTAAAACTTCTCCAGCGGTCTTAATTTGATTTTTATTTAACGTTATAATACTTTCTTTTGATACCATAGGATCGTTTTAATCTCATTTAATAAAAATTAATCGGAGTCCGCTGCTAAATAATCTTCCTAAGATGTGTTACAGGAATGTAGATTCGAACCGTAGAACCTCTTATGAAGGATAGATTTTGAATCTATTACATTTAATACACAGCCATTCCCGTGAAAAAGTCAATATATGTTGGTTAATATTCCATGTTTGGGACGTGGATATCGAAGGTTCAAATCCTTCCCACCCTAACCTTTATTAATAATTCATACTATCATACCTAGGGTACACTAATAATCTATCTGAGAAGACTTTAAATATGTGAAAGTCTAGACTTAATTTAACACACACACAACTTAGTTGAATAGGGATTATAGACCCATACAGACTAATACTTATGACCTATTTATGGTAAGTCTTACATCCCTATTCTTATTCTTCTTTTTCTAAACTTCCATTTAAGCTAAGATCTATCATACTTTAGCATATTCGACATCTTTAAAAATCAATAAAAGTAAATCCAAATCATTATTTTATTAAAATTGTATGTTAACCTATGAGAAACTTGAAGATGGGTTATTTCTTATTAAATCCGGTTCGAAATTCGGACTAAATTTGTGTAGTATTTCTTAGTATGGTTGAGAAATCTATATATAACCCTTGAACTCAATAATCTCTACATAAATGAAATCTATGAAAAAAATTAATATAGATAGGAAACATCAATAAGATTAATCCTTTAAATCACAGATCTAAAGAACGATTAAAATGAAACTTAAAGTGTTTATTAGTTATTCATTGGGCGATTTAGATAATTTTAAAATTGAACAAATGGCGGACAGATTGAGTGAAATGCCTGAGATTGAAGAAGTTATGTATTGGTATAGAGATGCAACGGGTGATATGATCCAATTTATGGATCAAAGTCTTAAGGACTGTCATATCATGTTATTGATTTGTTCTAAAAAGACAGAAACATCGAAAGGACAACAAAAGGAATGGAGTCCTGCGTTATTACTTGACAAAGTCATAATACCCGTATACCATAAATTAGACCACATCCCTACAATAATTAAACAATATAGAGGTGTTGAGTTTGATTTCACAGATATTGAGGAGACTTTAAATGCAATTTACACAAAAATAAAAGATAATATCCCTAAGATTTTGGAGAAATTCCCTGATTTAGATATAAAAGAAAAAGATGAATCTACAGAACCTGATCTTGAGGTAGATGAAATTCAAGGGATAATTGATCAAATTGCCGAGGATCCTTTTATTATCTCAAAATGGTTATGGAAACCAGGCTTAGGAAAAAACTATGTTGAGACTTTAATAAATGAAATAGAAGCAGTTGAACCAAGTAATAATCGAGCCATAGCGCTCGGACGCCTTAATATTGAAATTAAAGATTATGAATCTGCGGAGAAGTATGTTAATTATATCCATGCACGTAAGCCCGATTCATTTGAATGCCTTTTGTTAAGAAGTGAACTTTTAATTGGTCAAAAGAAACATGATGAGGCATTTAAAATCCTTAAAGATTTACAAAAAGATCATCCAAAAAATGAATATTTACTATTGCTTTTAGCCGGAATTTATTATTATAAGCTGCAATATGACGAAGGATTAAAACTGGCAGAAGAAGTACTGCAATATGATCCTAATAATGAATATGCACTTGATGATATTGCATATATTAGTTATTGTTTATTTGATATGGATAAAGCGATGGAATACATTAACCGAGCTCTCGCTATCAATGAAAATAGTGGATCTGTATTAAACACCTTAGCTTTAGTATATTCAAAATTGGGAAAAGATCAAGAAGCGATTGATACCTATCAAAAATTGTTGAAATTGAATAGTTCTGAATCCTATCTCTGGTCTAATATGGGATATTCATATTATAGAATAAAAGATTATGATCGATCAAGGAAATGTTTCGAGAAAGCTCTTGAATTAGATAATCTGAATACTGATGCGATGTCAGGACTTGGAGATATCTATAGATTTCAAAAAGATTATGAAAAGGCTCGAGAATGTTATGAAAAAACAACAAAACTAAGCCCTACAGATGAAGTCAGTGATTTTCTTGATCTTCGTAAAGAATCTAATATCAGATCAAGTTGGGGGTGGACGGGACTTGGACATATTTATTATGAGAAAGAGGAATATGAAGAATCAATTAAAATGTATAAAAAAGCAATCGAAATTGTCCCCAATGATGCAATTGCCTATATAAATTTAGCAGGTGCTTACACAAGACTTAAAAAATTCGATAAAGCTACAGAAACTCTTAAAAAGGCATTGGAAATTAATGCTACAAATCCTCAAGTTTGGTCGGGACTTGGGAATCTGAGTTATGAACAAGAAAAGTACGAGGAAGCATTAGAGTATTATCAAAAAGCCCATGAGATTTTCAAGAGTAATGAATTCTTTATTTCAGATATTGCAAGAGTGTACGATCAATTAAAAAAATATGATAAGGCAATTGAATATTTTAAAAAAGCTTTGGAAGTTAATCCGAAACAATCGTCTATTTGGAATAGATTAGGCAATGTGTATTATCATATGGAAGATTATGAGGAAGCACTTAAACAATATGAAATGGCTGTTGAGCTTGATCCTTTGATTGAAGTTTACCATGAGAATATAGGGGGAACTTATGAAGATATGGATCAACACGAGAAAGCGATTGATTATTATAAGAAAGCTTTGGAAATTAATCCAGAAAGGTCTTCAAGCCATAATAAAATAGGAAATGTTTATTATTACCTAAAAAATTACGAAGAGGCGATTAAAGAATATGAGAAAGCTATCGAGGTAGATCCTAAGAACGATGTTTACCATGAAAATTTGGGGGGAGCTTATGAAAAATTAGGACAACATGAAAAAGCCATTGAATATTTTGAAAAGACGTTGGAACTTAACCCAAAGATGGCATCTACTTGGAATAAATTAGGAAATGTGTATTATAGTATGGAGAAATTTCATGAGTCGATTGCTAATTATAAAAAAGCTGTAGAACTAGAGCCTGATGATGAAGTCTATTATGAAAATATAGGAGGATCTTATACCGAGTTAAAAGAATACGATAATGCGATTGAATATTATAATAAGGCTTTGGAAATTAAACAAGATGATCCGTCGGTTTGGTATAAATTCGGAAATGTTTTTTATTACATGCAAAAATACCAAGAAGCGATTACAAAATATGAAAAGGCTTTAGAACTTGAACCAAAGAGTGAATTGTATCTTTCGGTTATAGGCATATCATATAATCTTTTAAACCAATATGATAAAGCGATTGAGTACTTAAATAAAGCTCTGGATATCAATCCAGAAAGTTCGTCTAATTGGAATAGGTTAGGTAATGTTTATTATGCGATGGGAGAGTACCATAAATCAATCACTAACTATGAAAAAGCCGTAGAGCTTGAAACAAAGGGAGTCTATCTTGAGAATATAGGAGGATCATATAGTGAATTAGGGGAATTTGATAAAGCAATAGAATATTTCAATAAAGCTTTGGATGTTAATCCAGATGATGCGTCCACATGGTATAAATTAGGAGATCTTTATTTACGTTTAGAAAACTATAATGAAGCGATTACATATTATGAAAAAGCCATTGAATTAGAACCCCCAAATGAATTCTATCTTTCGATTATGGGGGGTGTTTATGATCAGTTAGAAGAATATGATAAAGCGATTGAATATTATAATAAAGCGTTGGAAGTAAATCCCAATGAATCATCCACTTGGAATATGTTCGGAAATGTATATTTTCACATGGAAAGATATGAAGATGCAATTAAACAATATGAAAAAGCTCATCAACTTAAATCTACAGATGACATTTATCTTGAGAACATAGGAAGGGCTTATGAGAATTTGGCTGAGTACAAAAAAGCGATTGAATATTTTAAAAAAGCCTTGGATCTTAACCCTAAGAATGCAGGAATTTGGAATGCTATTGGATTATTACACTTCAATCAACGTAAATTTAAAGATGCTGTGTCATGTTTCAAGGAGGCAGCTGAAAATAATCCAGATGAAGCAGTATATTGGGCAAATATAGGAGCTGCTAATGAAGAAATGGGTAAAAAGAAAGAAGCCGAAAAAGCATATTCTGAAGCTAAAAAGCGTGGGTATCAAGATATTTAAATTTTTCCTTAAATCACCTTGTTTAATAATCTTCTTTTTTTCTCTCTTTCACGCTGTTGTATTCAATTTAAATTACTTTTTTTATTTCAATCTAAATAGTAGGGAAATCTACTGTTATTAATTAACGGTGTTTATAGGAAAAATTTCCTCAATAAGAGATTCGAGTGAAGGATGATCTTTTAATCTAAGGATTTGATTACTACTAATAGATTTGGTTAAAGTTTGCCATAAAGTAGAAGAGTTTTGTATCCTATCTATAAAATCCATTATCTTTTGTTTTGCATAATAAGATTGCCCTTTAAATAAATAGCAAATTGAGAGGTCTTCAATAGTATTTATTAGAATAGTATGATTTCCAAATTTTGCTCGATCCAAACCTTCTGAGAAGACTTCTTTACTAATCGAGTCAAATGCAGTTAAGAAACCACTTAGAAGTTCGTTTGAAAATTTCCAATCTTTTGAAAATGCGTGCGAAAATATTGGTGTGCCCCCTTCAGCTATAAATAAAAGCAACAAAGGATCTTCTTCGACCAATTTTGGAAGTTCAGAAGTGCGCTTTTTTATCATTCGAGTTAATTGTTCTTGAATATGAGTTAACTGTAACCGTTCACTTAAGGATGAATCTTTAAGTTTAAGATCCTGCCAAAGGTCCAGTTGTTTTAATAATTCATCATGCTCATTTGATATTTTTATTGTTAACCGATTAAGTCCATATTTTTCGGAAACATTTTGAGCTTCTGATAATAATCGCCTTGCGCCTTTTATATCAAAGGTTAATAATGCTAATCTGGATTGCAGAAGATATATCTCAACAAGCAAAGGATAAGAGTTATTTTGTTGAGCTATATTAATCAGATGGGATATTAAGGGTTGTATTTCTTCTATTATTTGGAAATCATTAGAATTGCGAAGATCAAATATTAATATGTCACATAGATTAAGTAGTGCATCAATATGCGCTTCATATAAAATGATTTCTTTCTCTACAGCTTTTCGTAGAATTTTTTCTGCTTCATAGAGATTTCGTGTTCGGGGATTTGCTTTTAGTAATAAAGCTTTATTTATTAAATAATTTTGTTCAATGATTTTGTATTCTTCTTTATCTTTAAGTTCAGCTATTTCGTTTAGATATTTTTGGGCTAATTCGAGGTTTTCTTTATCAAGAGCTAAATGAAATAGTGAATCAAGGACAATTGGTATTGTGGGACTTTTTACTTCCTTACAAAGGATATAACTCTGATTTATTCTATCATATGCATCATCTAATTTACCCTGTTCTCGATAAATCCACCCTAAATTATTTAAAGCAATAATGATATTTTGAGTATCGTTAATTTCCTCAGCAATTGCTAATCCCTGGTTATTAAAATTAATCGCATACTCTAAGTTACCTTTTATTCCATAATATGTTCCAAAGTTGATGGTAAATTGCATAATTAATTTTTTATCAATTACTTCTTTCGCGATCTCCAAACCTTGGGTGAGATATTCTTTAATTAAGTTTAGGTTTCCTCGTGCAAATGATATACTTCCTTTTAATAAGAATAGTTCAGCATATTTTTTCTTAATTTGTTTGTCAGGTTCAGGGAAATATGAGTTGATTATTCTTTCAGCTTTATCAATAGTCTCAATACTTTCTTCTAATTTACCAAGTCTTCGATGAACCCATGCAATAATATATAAAGCGTCAAAAATTTTTTCGTAACTTTTTAATTCCTCACTCTGGTCTAACACTTTTTTGGCTAGATCATAAGCGTCATGTAATTGACGAATCTCTAGAAGTATAGAACTTTTTACAAGGAGTAAGGAAAGCAAATCTTCTTTAGAATATTCACCTTTATTCTCTAAATCATTCACAATTTGGAGAGCTTTTTGATATTTGCCACTTTTTTTAAGCTTTTTTGCTTGTGTTAATTCATTGTGAAAAATTGAATTTACCATCTCTCTCTCAGCTTTATAAAAAATATAGATAGATAAAAATAAAAATATAATTGAAAAATTATTAATTCTATTCTTGTTCTTGTAAATCCTTTATATTAATAACTGGAGTATAAAGTTCCGTAGTTTGTTCCATTATAATGGAATTTAACTTTTCAGTAAGTTTTTGATATTCTGGATCAAGGTATGCTTTTGTCATAGTTTTTTCCATTTTGCTCAAACTTGGCCATTCAAATTCAATAATAATAGAATTGAATCCTACAGCCCAAAATAAGCACCTAAGTCTCTTTTTATTCTGTGGAAAGCCATATTTTTTTTCAATTTCATTAAATTTTTCATCAATTTTTTCAAGTTCATCCCATTTTCCAGGATAAAGTGTTTGGACCATTCGTTGAATAACAACAACCATACGGTTTCATCTCTCTTTATGATTTTTTTATAAAATATGATAATTGGAATCAAAGGCTGGTAACTTCCCATCCTATATAAAACTTAACTAAGGAAAACCTAGTAAAGAACTACTATTGATAGACCTTCTTCTATGTGAGCTATTGTTAAGTAAATATTTGTGTAATTTAACCTAGAGTTAGAAAAAAATCTAAATCTTTAT
This sequence comes from Candidatus Thorarchaeota archaeon, assembly GCA_048882645.1. GTDB lineage: Archaea > Asgardarchaeota > Lokiarchaeia > Sigyniarchaeales > SOKP01 > Loki-b32. The sequence continues at coordinate 45,889 of JBHLRJ010000003.1, read as the reverse complement.
TTTTGTTAAAAAACTTTTCCACATCATGAACACCTTGAAAGTCTAATCTTACGTGATAATGAACATTTTGGACAATTCTCTTGAAGTTCGTGTTCGCTAATTAATTCTTTTTGAATTTTTACTAACATATCTATAAGTAGATCCATATTTTGGCGTTGATATTATAGGGATCTCATATATGACAAAAAGTGGTAAAAGCAAATGGGTAAGATGGTATGATATAGCCAATATAATACCTGTAAAACCTGGTCAAATATGGGTACATATAAAAAAAGAATAGGTGGAGTATTATTAGATAAAAAGGGTAGATATAGGTTGATTAAGTGGAAACTTACACTAATCAAGAATAAGTATGAACAAGGACTTCATTTTAGGCAACGAAGAGCACTCTTCGGAAATATTATGATAGATCTATTTAATCAGAATAGAGTAGAAACTGAGCCATCTACAAGTGATTCTTGAATTTAACCCTTTTTGCCAATTTTTTTTATTTACTCCTTTTTCTTAATTTTCTATTTGTCCTATTAATAGGACATATCAACTATATTACGACGGTATCTTCTCGTTTATACACTCATTTAAATAAGATTTAAAATCATAATAGAATTAGGAGTACTGAGGTGAAAGTCATACAATGGATTATTCAAATGCATTTTATGAAATGCTCCAATTTCTTCAGCGTTCATACAAGAAGTTCCCTAAATTTATGATAGAAATAATGGCTGAGAAGTACAATATTCCTCTTAAAGAAATTAAGCCTTTATTGAATAAGTTTAGAAAAAATGGAATTTTGTTAATAGTCAAAGACGAAGGATATATGTTCAAATTAAGCGAAGCATTAGATTAGATTAGAATCGTTTTTACGTTAAATAAAAAGTTATATTTATTCTAATTTTATAATTTAATAATCTTCTTAACACAGTCCTTTTTACTGATTTATTATGAACGTATATTTTCGAGAATTAACGATAGAGGATATTCCGGCAATCAATGATATAAGTAAAGATATCTGGGAAGGAGAGGATTATATCCCTCATGTTATCCAAGGATGGCTCCAAGATGAGAACTGTATGAATTATGGAACTTTTACAGATGAAACTAAAACAAATTTGATAGGATTTGGTAGGGTTAAGCTATATAATAAGGATATTGCATGGTTAGAAGGTGGAAGAATAAAAGTTTCTTATCAAGGAAAAGGAATTGGTAAACTCCAATTATATTATGCTATAGAATATGCTAGAAAAATAGGGGCGAAAGTAGCCCAATACGACACTAGTTCTAACAATTTTGCCTCAATTTCACTTGCTAAATATTATGGTTTTAAGCGAAAGAAATACATGGAGCTTATAGAATTCAGCTCTCAAAATATCAATTTAACCAAAAGGAAAATCTCAACGTTCGAGAAGATGTCAGCGAAAGAAGCAAAAAAGTACTATACGGAGTTTGATATTGGTCCCGGAACTGAAATCTGTATCGGATGGTCTTATATACCATTAAATTTTATAACTGATACGCATGGCTCATGGAAATATAATGAAGACTCAATTTTACTCAAAATTGAACATATTATTTCTCATGGTTCGGAGGTTCCATTAAAAAATGAGATATGGTTAATTTCATATGGAAATGCAAAAGCAGCTCTTGATTTAATTCTTGACACAATTCAAGAAGAAGTACAGCTTAATGCAGTCTTTCAGGTTTTTTGCAGCCCAGAAATTGCGGATCTTCTTAAAAGAATGGGATTTAAACCTTATAACGATCCACGTGTCTGTGTTATATTGTTTGAAAAAAGTTTAGCATAAAAAAGGAAATTATACGTTTATTCGTTGTTAGGAGTCTTTTTAATATTCTCTAATCGAGTAGAAAGATTTGTCTTCTGAATATATTTAGAAAGATGAGTTTTTTCTAATTCTTTTTTAATTTTTTGGTTTTTAGCTTTTTCTAAGGTTTGGGTAAAGTGATTAGTTGCGGTTATTTCACTATTCTGCTCTTTGGAAATTGTTTCTTCTATCTCTATAGGAGTGTTATTTATATCTTCTTGAGGAAGTTCTGTGATAAAAGATTTCGACAAATCTTCAAATAATTTATCTTTGATTGGATCTGATTGATTATATCTATGTCCAACAAACTCACACTGAACATGTTTTTCAGTATCTAATTTATAGTAAGAACATCTTCGACAATACAAATCTTGGAGGTACAAGTTAGTTTTTGGACAAAGCACTAAATCTATTCCTACTTTATTAGGCCTAATCGATATCTTATTAACTTTCATTCTACTCTTTTCTATTGATTCCTATACCATAGATCAGTATTAGATAAATACAGTAAAATAATAATATTTGAATTTTTTAAATTTATTTATTTCCAAATTTTTTTATAGAGTTTCTAGATAAATAAAGATTTATTTGAAAGTAATCTACTTTTAATTTATTATAATTATCAAAATTATTATCAAAAATATTAACAAATCTAAAAAGTGAAATTTAATGAACGATGAAGTAGTAGCAGAATCTAAGGAAAAGGTTGGAAGAGTTGCAATAGATTTTTTTAGTTGGGGTCATATTGATATAGGGATAGCGGTGTTTCTATTGTGGTCCTTAATTAATTTACTTCCCAGTGCATTTGAAAAAACCATAATGTATATTGTCCCTTTCTGGTTTTCAATAGTTTTAACAGTGGGGGTGGCAATTATATGGGAAATATTGGAAAATACAGTTTTATATGATAAAGGTTTCAAGTTTGAGGGGAGACGCGATTCACCTAAGAACGCATTTTGGGACGTCTTATTTGTGTTCCTTGGTGGTCTCTTCATGTGGGGGCTAAAAACTTTAATTGTAAATTTCCTGTTAGGTGTTGATGGGATTTTCATATTTTATATTGTCGGAATAAGTACTTTTGTTATCGTTGTTATTGCATTTTTCATAGGAAGAGCTAGGACAAAATAACAACTCCTATTTTGTATTTAGAGAAACGATTAAAAAAGTGGAAATAATTCTGTTGTTATTCAGATTGTAATTGATAGTAAAAACAAAACCCAAAGAATAGTACTTTAAGATATTTAGAACTTAATGAAGAAGTGTCGATTTCAATGATAATAAAAGAGATTAAATTAAACTATTCTGATATAGTAATTTGAATTATCTAAAAACCATAGGTCTTATTCATAAAAAATTTTTACTTTATCCTTTGTAGAATTTCCCATTTTCTAAACATAAGGAGAGATGCTTGTTTAATTAAAATTCTTTCAAAGAAGATCCTCCTCAAAGATATAAGATTTGTCAATTTTATCTCCCTTTAGTTCACAGAACACAATATCAGGACTTATTGGACATCCACTCAAACAACTAAGGAAATGATCACAGGCTTGACAACCTTCATAACGAGGTGATATTAACCTTTTTCTAAAGTTTTCAAACAAATCTGATTCCCACGCACTTAGAATACTTTTTTGTTTTATATTATATCCTTGGTCGATTTGCATAAACGAACAAGGCTTCATATTCAGATCCCAATCAATATAAGCAGAATACGTGCCTCCTGTACATCCTTCAATTGATTGGGGAAGGAAAGGAAAATCTTTTAGAATAAATGAAGAACATGCATCAATACTTAGCCGTACTCCATATTTTTTGCGAAGAGCCAGAATTTTTAGAAGCTCTAATGAAAGTATTTTTCTATCTGTTGAGTCGAGAATTTCATGAGTCAAATTAATTCCTCTACCCATAGGTTTAAATAGTAACAGTACAACATTCGAGATTCCTATCTTCGCAAATTGTTCAGTAATTTCAGAAAGTCGAGGTATTCTCGATTTTAATAATACTAAATGCATATTTGTCTGAATACCATGAGAAATTAACTTTTTCGTAGCGTTAATAGTTTCATCAAATCGTTCTTCAGAATAACTTACAGCTATAGCCCCACAATACTGTTCTGAGGCCTTTAATATCTCATTAGTGAGGTTTGAACCATTTGTGGTATAATTTGGAACTATGTTTGCATCAACACGCAATTTTTTAAGAATGAGAGGAAAATGTGGATATAAAGTCGGTTCCCCGCCTCCTAAGGCAATTTGAAGAACTCTAGTTTTAACCATTTTTGAGAGGAGAGATTCAAAATTTTCCATTAACAAGTTTGTTCCTTCTTTAATAGAAGTTGATGACATATAACAATAATCACAATTTAAATTACAGTAATTACTTAAAGACAGATCAACTAAAATAGGTGTTTTAGTTATTGGAATTGAATAATTATTTGAATATTTTATAGTGGGATCAATACGCAATTCCACTTCTTTAGGGAATTTGGAATTAAAAAAGAAATTACTGAATTTTTTCTCTTTTTCATTAAGCCTTTTTTTTCCAAGATTTTTCAGGAGTGTATTAAAACCTTGGGCATCTACCATTACCATCCTCCCATTAGCTTGGTTGAAATAGATTCCCCCAAATGACTCATTCCGAAGAATAATTTTAGCTTTTTCGTTCATTATTCGTTTATCATTTTGAGAAATTCTTCTTCGGTAATAATTTTAGTTCCTTGGGCTTGAGCTTTCTTATATTTCGTCGTTGGCTCATCTGAGTTTGTTACCAGATAGGATAAATTTTTAACCACACTGCTCTTCGCTTCACCACCATGATCTCGAACTAGCTGTTCTGCTTCTGCTCTTTTCATGGTTTCAAGTTTTCCTGTAAAACAAAAACTCATTCCTTCCAATTTTTTTCCCATAATTCCAACCTCTTCTCTTTGATTTTATATAAATTCTTATTAGAGATAAATTTATTGATGATATTTGGTTTTCTTGGGTGAAATTGCAATTTTAAATGGAATTCTCAATTACATTAAATGATGAAACACCCAAAATTAGATATTTACTAATCTTGTGGATTTTTATTTTTATTAGTATAACTAAAGATACATTTCTTAAAAAATATGAGTGTGGGTTTTTGATTTTCAGAAATGAGAAGAGTTTTTAAAAAACTTTTTAATGAAAGGTGATAGTTTTTTACCTAGTCTTATAGAATTGAGTTCAAAAAAGCTATAACCCAATTATTGAATTTCAAGAAAAGTAGGTTTAAAAAAGTGAATGAAATCTTAAAAATTGTTAAACGGAAAATCCATTCTTTTTTCATTCTAAAAGAGAATGGTACTTGTATTTACAATAGGAATTTTTCCAGTAAATTTGAAAAATTGGATATTGATTTAGTAACTAATTTTTTCGCAGCGTTTTCTTCATTTGCGGAAGAGGTAACTTCAGAAAAAATAGAAGTGCTTGAGATGGCAAATGTGAAATTAGTATTTATTTCTAGTAAAGATTTAGACGATATTAAGGAAAATCTCATTTTTGCTACTATAGCAGATATTGATGAAAATAATGTTTTCTTGAAAGACAGTTTACTTATGATAATGACACATTTTTGTAATGTTTATAAAGATAATTTAACCTCATTGGATACGGCCGTGTTCCATAGTGATGAACTAGACACTATAATTGATTCAATTATATTAGGTAATTGGGAAATCGATAGTTATAAAGACTACTATAAACAAGTTGAAAACTTGCTTGATGATTTAATCCATGAAGATGAATTTTTAGGAGCGGCGTTATTATCTGTCACAGGAACTAGTATATACTCTACATTATCAGAGAAATTATTATCACGTACATTAAAAGAATTGGACATTAGACTTCAATTAGGATATTTGGATCTTCCTCTTATGATATATGTGCTAAAAAATGGTGATAAGGTTGTTACAAAAGAAATTGTCAACCAAGAATTCTTAATCCTTCTTTATTCTGCCACGGTTCCATTAGGAATGTGTGAAATTACTGCGAACAATATCGCAACGAAAATTGAAAAGATTTATAAAAACTGGTGTTAAATAAAGCCTCAAGTCTTTTGTTCTAATAACAGATCTATTTTGTTTTATTAAATCCTTTATTTTTGCCTTAAAGTGTGATATATAGAGATTTTTCTAATCATTGGTAAAATTTACTAAAAAAAACTTAAATAGGGTAAAGACCTAATTAAAAATTGGAAAGGAATCTAACAATAATAATACAAAGTAGAAAGAGAGTGGTGGAATAAAAATTTGAAAGATCTAACAGTTATTTTAAAAAATAGACCCGGTGCGTTAGCTGACATGGGAGAGACTTTAGGTAAAATGGGCATCAATATGGAGGGATTATGTGGATTTCCCTTAAAAGAAGAAGCTATTATCCATATTTTAGTCGAAGATGAAACGACAGCACGTTGGGCTCTTGAAGAAGCTGATTTTGAAGTACGCGCAGTTCGTGAGGTAATGGTTCTTGATATTGGACATATTGCAGGTAAGCCAGGCACAGGTGGGAAACTTGCTAGAAAAATCGGCAATGCAAAAGTAAATATTGATCTTATTTATTTAGCCGAGAATAACAGAATAGTGATTGGTGTTGATGATATAGAAAAAGCACGTGCAGTTGTTGATAAAGAATGAGGGAAAGCTATTAACAATAATAATTATTTTAATAACTAATTTCTTTTTTTTACAAAAATACCTTTTCATTGTAGAGTTAATAATCATTATCTAAAAAAAATAAAAGCAATTAATTTACTACTATCTTACATCTAAAATGAATAATTTTGAGGAGAATTAAAATGAAAGTTGAATATATCGCGGTAAACTTACTTGCCCGTACTATGACTCATGCGAAATCTACAGGAGTTGAAACAACAAAGTATGAGAAAAAAAGTTTTTCAACTAATATTTTAGCATATATCGAAGATTACATAACTAAAAATGGATTCGATATTATTAACGTGTATGGGGATAATTTGATGTTTTACCACTTAATCAAGCGCGAATAAGCTCTGTTATCTATATTACCACTTTTTATTTTTTTTCATTCACGTGTTTTTTTGATTTTTTTATGAGTTTGATATATCTTATAAAAAGCGAGGACCAACAGAATTTCATTACTAATTCCTAGACCTAAAAAGAGGAGATTACAGATTAAGAGAATTAATTGTATCATAATATCTTGAGGAGCCGGTGGCTGAAAGGGATTATTACTTATATCAGAGACTAAGAGTGGATAGTAGATCGAATAATATATAATAGTTGATAGTAATGAAACTATCGATGCGATTATTAAATAAAGTCCATATTTAAACGAATTTTTCTTTTTAATGAAGACTCCGAAAATGAGTATGGCTATATCGAAGCTAGAATACATTATCGCTGGGAGATATGTCATAATATACAATAAAAAATCAAAAGTCTGAAAGAGCATTTTTATATTTTGAATAGTCTGGATTAATGGTTGAATACAATATCTTATCTTGTGATCATTTTATTTTAAATTTTGTTATCAAAATTCATTTCTATTATTCAGAATTAAGAATGGATATTCTCCTTTTTTTTCGAAGATATTAAAAGAATTGATATCAATATTTTTATTTGAAAATAATCATACTAATCATACTAAATTTAATTCCATATGCATTAGTTCGTAAAATCTTAGATCAATGAAAAAGTACAAATCAATTTTATTAATAATAATTATTTCCCTGATTCCTTTGGCATTTACAACTACGATGCCATATGTGTTTCCTAAAAGGTTATCACTTAATACTCTTGAAATAGCGGAACATGCGTGGGGTTTTGAATTACCAAAAAAATATGTTATAAGTTTGGAGGGAGGTCAACAATACACGATTTATATTAATGTAGATTCTTTTTGGGATATGGACCTGGCAATAAAAATAAGTGAAACGCCTTATATGATAACGGGCACAGAAGTTGATGTTTCGTCTTACTCTGGAGAAACTATGCATTTTACTGCACCTCGAACTAGGGATTATTATGTTCAAATTGGGGTTAATTCTGGTTCAGGATTTTTTGATATTGGTGTAAATACAGGAATAACAAGTCCTGCGACAGGTCCAAATATTGAATTCTTTAATGGTACATATCTATTAGTTCTAATAGTACCTACAGTATTGATCTTAATTTTTGGTTTAATAATCCTATTACTGAAAGCTAGACGAAAATCGCATGACTATATTAAAAAGCCACGAACACCTACCTCAATAAAAAGAGTAGAAAAAGAAGGCGTAGTGTTTTGCCAGTATTGCGGAAATAAAATTAACGCTGATTTAAAAAGATGTCCAAACTGTAATACTCCTTTAAATTAACTTCAATAACAGAAATTTCTGCTATCTAATGATAATTATAAATTTCTTTGTTTAATAGCTATGATTCCAAACCAAAGGCAATTTTTATACTCTTTATATCAAAAATTGTAGTATCATATATTATATATGGTGTATTTGTCAAGTTTAATTCAGGTATAATCTTTTCTAAGAACTGTCCCTTTAAGTCTCTTTCATCCGCAGCATAATCAGGGTCTGATTTATGGAAAAGGAAAATGATTTTAGCTTCAGGGCTATAGTTTTTGATCTTATTAAATATTCCTTTAAAATACATAACGGAAGGGAAGAGTCTGTAGTAATCTTGGATATCGACAACGTAATAGAAAAACGAAATTGAGTGAAAATATTTCTCAGGATGTGCTATGTATTCATTACGATATACCTCCTGTCCACCAAAATCCCAAACCTTCGTTTCCTTCTGAAAAAATAAAATGGTACTTCTTTCAACATTTTTAGTTGGATTCATACTTGGTGGTTTACGGAGTGGCTCTTTAATTTTTCCTGTAAGTACATCTAAAATTGTGGTTTTTCCAGCATTCTCCATACCCATAATTACAAGTTTTATAGGTAAATCTTCATTTTCCGCACCCATTAATTATTTCATCTCTTTTTTCTACTTGAATTTTCTATATATTTATTGTATGGAAGTAATGATTTTATTTAAATTGAAGGTTTTACAAGAATCTCTGAAAATTTCATCCAAAACTCTTTTATATCCCATTTCCCATACTTTTTGAAGATTGATGAAAGGTTCATAAAAATCTGTTTTATTTTCAATGACTGAAAATATGTTATTTTTGAAGAAATCAGTGAAAACATGTAATTCTTTCTTCCACCTCTATAATAATCGTCTGGATACGAATCAAAAAACACATATGCCATTATGTTAAAGTTCTTGATGTTTATCAAAAGTCCTTCGGCATTTAATATGTGTTCTTGTCCATACATGGCTATTGATCCATCGTAAAGTTGTTCACTAACAGCACTTAGTGGGAAATCTAATTCTAAATCAGTGGGAAAGTATCTTATTATTTGTGGGCCTACAATATCATTCCAGTGTACCTCAACTAAAATCATTAAGTCTTTAAGTTTTTCAGGAATGGTTGCTTTTTCAATTTCATATGATGTATAAATCTCATTCAACTTTTCACTAATTGAGTCAATAGTTTTGCTACGTTTAATTTTCCCAAATACCACTGCTAGAAAATCTTTTTCATTTATGGGTTTAGTAATATAATCATCTACTCCTAACATTTTTCCAAATCGGATATCTTCAGTGGAATCTAGAGCAGATAAAAAAAGGAATGGCACATGATAATAGTTTGGATTGCGGGAAACAGCATTGAAAAAGTCATAACCATTCATTTCTGGCATCATAATATCACTTATAATGAGATCAGGGCAATTTTTTAACTCCGAAAGTACTTTTAGTCCCTCTTTACCGTTGATTGCACTAACAATTTTACATTCGTTAAGTTCTAATGTCATTTTTAGATATTTTAAGATGTTTGGATCATCTTCAACTAATAATATTAAGGGTATCATATATCTCCCTCGTGAATAACTTTGATATTTATGTTTTTATTAAATTTAAATATAACATAAATATGGAAAAAAAATGAGATCTCTTTAGTAAAGAGAGGAAGAATCTATGGCATGTCCTGGAGACACAGTGGTGATGATTTGGGATCCCTTTGAAATATTTTTATGGGGGATTGCAATCGCGATAGCTCTAATATGTGGAATATATTTTTTACGTATAGGGAAAAAAAGGGAAATTTTTAATGAACAGATTATAATGTTAGGACTAGGAAGCTTGCCTTTAGGTTTTGCTTTGGCTCTTTTATTTACCTTATTTCAAAGTTTTCAAATTTCAGGATATTTTAATTACGATTCCTTGACATTTTGCGGTGTTTATAATGGAGAAAGTTTTCTATATGAAATTTTTGGCAGATTGAGTTATATTTCACTAGGAATCGGAGGATTAGTCTTTATTTTGGCTTTTGAGATCATCGTAAAACGCACGAAATATCTTCTCAGTATAAGTTTCTTATTAATAATTGTTATAGAGTTTGTTTTTCCTTTTAATATAACAAGAAATTTATTTAATTACTTATTACTACCCGGCTTAATTTTTTCTGTTCCACTTATATTATATTTCTATACAAAATGGTCTCATCTTGAGTTTAAAGCCGTATCTTCATTTCTTTTATTTGGGTTTATTTTATTCATGATATCATTGAATTTAGCAAAGAGAGCTCATAAATTACTTGATGTTTTTCCATTATTCTTAAGTCCACTTGTTTTAATTATAGGTTGTTGTTTTACCATAGTGCCAATAATAATTAATCCTAAAGCTCTTTCTGGTGCGTTGAAATATTGGATTTTTTTTGCGATTTTAACTATACCCTTACTTTTTAGTATCCTAATTATTGATATCTTTAATGAACTAAATTTTATTTTTATACTGGAATTCATAGGAGCTACATTATATGTATATATTCTGTTTTTTCTTGTAATAAGAGAAATAAGAACTGAAAGAATTTCTGTAACTCAAGGAATGCATATTGATGATGATATCGAGACTGATTTTTTAGAGATGTTCACGAGACCGCAAAAAGTTACTTTTTTAGCGAGTATAAGTCATGAATTAAAAACACCACTAACTTCAATCATTGGGTTTACAGGAATGCTATTGAATGGTAAAATTGGGGCTTTAAATGAAGAACAAGAAAACCAACTTAATATTATATTAAATAATTCTAATAGGTTGCTTGGTTTGATAAATGACATCCTTGATATAACTAAAATAGATGCAAAAAAATTAACTATAAGAAAAGATAAATTTGATCTCGTAGAGGAACTAAAAAGGTTAAAGGAGACGTTTAGTGTAGCATTAAATGGGAAAGGACTTAAGTTACTTATAGATTCTCCTGAACCTTTTATTATTTACAATGATAAGCAGCGTATAAATCAAATTTTAACAAATCTTATTGGAAATGCAATAAAATTTACAGAGAAAGGAAAAATTTCTGTTGTAGTAAAACAAAAGAATGGGATTTCAGAGATTTTAGTGAAAGATACGGGGTTAGGTATAAAAGAGGAGGATGTACATAAATTATTTAAACCATTTAGTCAGATTATTGAACCAGGGAGAACTAAAGAGGGAAGTGGTTTAGGACTTCATCTCTCTAAGAAATTAGCGAATCTCCTTGGGGGAGATTTATCTGTAAACAGTAAATTTGGAAAAGGAAGTATTTTCAAATTAGTATTAAAATCTATTAATGAAGATATTTCATAAATTATAATTTTAATCCTTAATTCTATCCTTTTTATGAGTTTGATAGATCTTATACACTGCGAGGAATAAGAATACTGCACTGGTAGTACCGAGGATAAGTGAGACAAGATTGAGTATCATTAGAATGATTGAGATTTCAACCATAGAGAGCCCCCGACTCACCAGTTCATAAACTAGAAATGGATAATTAAGAGAAATAAAGAGAATACTTGAAGCGATAGAAATAATTGAAGAAATCATTAAATATAGCCCATATTTATATGAATTTCTTTTATAGATGAAGATGGCGATAATAAACAGCGCTATATCGAATCCTAAATAGATAATTATCGGTAAATATGATAGAAAATAGGAAAGTAAATTTTCTAATTGAAATAGCATAAATTCTGTCTCCTTATTCCCATTTAGTAATAAATATTGTAAAGTATAAAATTCTAATGATTAATATTTAGATAGTACTTTATTTAAGATTTTATTTTTAAGATTTCAAAAATTAGAAATTAATAGGTATATCTGAAATTTCTGGTTGAATAAGTAGGTAAGGCATAATGGAAAAAAAGGCAGTTCAAGATTTTTATTCAAAACAAATGAGTTATTGTTATGGTTGTGGAAGATTAAATGAGCAGGGGCTGAAAATTAAAAGCTTTTGGAAAGATGATGAATGTATTGCGAGATTCACCCCAAAATCTTACCAAATCGCATTTCCCGGATTCGTCTATGGAGGTTTGATTGCTTCACTAATCGACTGTCATGGTACAGGAACAGCTTCAGCTGCTGCTTATAAATCAGAAGGACGTGAAATGGGAACTGAACCGGAATTACGATATGTTACTGCATCAATCCATGTTAATTTTTTAAAACCGACACCGATTGGTGCTGAATTAGTCTTAGTTGGCAAACCAAAAGATATCAAAGGGAGAAAAGTCATTGTAGAGGTAGAGGTATTTGCAAATGATGAATTATGCGTTAAAGGAGAAGTCATTACTGTAAAAATTCCAGAGAATATGATTTTTAACAAATAGAGAATTATTTTCAGAAAGGTAGCTTACTATCAATTTATCTGAAATTTAAAAGAGAAAAAACACTTAAAAAGATGGAAATCAATTAAGATTAAGGTATAAAAAATTAGTAAAGGTTTATGGTCTCAATCAAAAAGAAGGAAATTAAGAAAAAAGTAAGTAAAAAGTTAGGAGCTTTTATTAGAGAGGATGTTAAAACTGAAGATTTAAAGAACCTAGAAAGATTAATTTTTTTAATTGTACTCCTTGCTCTTGCTCTTACATTTTTACAACTAAATAGAGCTCAAAGTTATAGAAAATATGATAGGATTCGTTTTACTTCAGCAGGAGCTACACTTTATGCTAATTTGTATACTCCTACGAAAACTTTATCATTTCAAGAAAAGAGACCGTTACTGATTTTTTGTCATGGAATTGGCTCAAAGCGAGATTTTGACCTTAGAATTCCAATTGAATTTACAAAAAGAGGATTTTATGTTGCTGCACTTGATTATCAAGGACATGGTGAGAGTGGTGGTAATATTAATAATATAGATCCACATTTAGACCCAATAGGTAGCGCTGGTCCTGCTCTTGCTCAAGATTGTACGAAACTTTTAGAAAAACTTAAAACTATGGCATTTTACTCGAATGTAAATTCGTCTCAAATAGGATTAATTGGCCACTCTTTAGGAGGATTAGTTGTTCTCATGAATCAAGCATTGAATCCTGAATTTAAATATACTGTCGCGTGGGCTCCACTTGTAAATTTTATACCTCCGCAATTTGGACTTGAATGGCAAGATTATGAGGATTTCATTCCAGTTAATTTATTAAACAGTAACAATACTGATAACCTATTAATCATAATGCATACACAAGACGAAGTCTTGGATTTTAAAGCTAATGCATTGAAAGCTAAAGAGTTGACGAATTGTACAGTAATTAATATAACCAAGCCATTACTCGGAGGAGGGCACCAATTATTTTCGAATGAAGTTCTTGCTCAATCCATTAGATGGTTTGAAGAAAAATTTTTTAATTCCAGTGTGAAAAATGGACCAATAAATATATCGTTCATTTGGAATTATATATTAATTATTTTGAATTTAGTATTGCTTGTATTTATTATTTCACTCCTTATCTCCCAATCATCTAAATACTTTCATTTAAAACCTGAGATTATCGATAAAGGTGAAAAGAAGAAAAAAAGGATTGTAGTTGAATTGAAGAAAATCAGTAAAGTAGCACTAATTTTGATATACTCATCACTTTTCATAATAAATTGGCAATTTTTTACGACATACTTTGGGGTAATTGGGATATTTTATGCATCACTACTTTTTAGCTCAGCTTTCTTATTAGTCAAAGGTATCAAATATTTTTGGCGTTTTAAGAAAGAAAAAGTTGAGTCAATGAGAAAAGCGTTTATAACTCTTATGAAAGAAGAAGTTAATAAAAGCGTACTCGCATACACCCTGATTTGTGCAGTCTATTTCATTATAGTTTATCTTTTATTCTCATTTTATTACCCCTTTGCTTTTATGTGGCCTTCTAATATAATGAATATTTTTTTGTCGTTTTTCTTCTTTCCAGTATATTTTTCAATTGAAATCTTATTTAGAAAACTTATTTATCCAAATTTAAGTTTTCTAAAATCAGAAAAATCTAAAGCGAGAATAACTACAATAACAGCTGTAATAATTTATGTGAACTTAATGCTCTTAGCTCGCAGTTATTCATATTTACCATCAGTTTTATTCACATTTATTGTGTTATTAATAGTAACGATATTTAATACAATAATTTATGAACATACTGGGCAATTTAGTGCAGTATTAATAAGCTCTTTTTGTATAGTTTCATTATTTTTTTCTGCGGTTATTTCAAATGTGGTTGGTGTCGGTGCCGTTTCACTTTTATTCTAAACAAATTTAGATTATTTAAGTTTCAATATTTTAGCTCAATCCTTTTGCTCTCAAAGCTCTACTTACGTAAGCATCATGAAGAAGTTCAAAAAATTTGAAATAATTAAGAACCCGATATTGTTTTGGCTTTTTAGAGCTAGTTCTCTTTAGAACACCATCGTTTTCGAGAGACTGTAAACTTCTCCAATAAAAACTTATTTTTGAATAATCAAGTGGGTCAATCTCATAAAAATCTCTGATTTTTTTGACAGTAATAAGAGAGTTGTAATTATCTCTCGTTAAATATCCTATGGCACGTATGGTTTCATCCATGTACATCTCTGTAATCTTCATAGGACCCAATTAATATTGATTACTACTTCATATAAAAAACCTATATATTTATTGGATCATACTATTTTCCAAATACTTTTTAAAGAATATCAATAAGTAAACAGTATGACAGGTAAAAAGGATGATTTAAAAAAGAAGAAAATTAAAGAAGCCCAAGAATTCTATGATAAGGGATTAGTTTATGGACAAGAAGGTGATGCCGATGGAGCGATTGAGTGTTGGCAAAAAACTGTTGATCTCAATCCTGAACATTTTGAGGGATGGTATAATCTGGGTAATGCATATCATTTAGGAAAAGGAAATATTGAAAAGGCAATTGAGTGTTGGAATAAAGCCTTAGAATTAAAACCAAATAACATTGATGTATTATACAATATGGGTAATGCCTACAGGGATGATAGAGAATTCGACAGAGCGATAGATACTTATATGAGGGTCGTTGAATTAGATCCTAAAGATCACGAAGCATGGAATAATATGGGTAATACTTATACTTTCAAAGGTGAACCAGAAAAAGCAATAGAATGTTATAAAAAAGCAGTAGAATTTAAACCTGATAAAATTGAAACCTGGTTTAATTTGGCATTAAAATATAGAGAATTAGGTGATTATGAACAAGCTGAAAAGTGCGCCGAAAAAGCATTAAATCTCAGACCAGATTTCAGTGAAGCACGACGATTATTGGACACTATCAAAAGAGAAAAAAAAAGTCTTTAGAAACTTAGTTTTTTATGTCATTTGCTTAAAAAGAGCTTGGAATTCTTCTTTTACTGCCGTTAATCCTAAGGATCCAAGCAAATCAAGAGACTTTCGACTGAGAGAGTAAAATGAGCGAGGCTCAGAGCGTTTATAATCGATTCTCTTCTCATTCTTGATGAATCCATTCTCCTTAAGTATTTTAAGGTGATAATTTAAATTATTTTCTTGAATGGAGGGTAATAATTCTTTTAATCTAGTGAAGGAAAGTGAGGTCTCACTAGCTAATAACGTAAGGAGTATTTTGTATCGTGTTTTTTCAGAAATAATTTCCAATTCTTTCCTTCTATCTTCAAGCTTTTTCAATTTATCCAAATCTTTGTCCTCTCCTTTTATATATTCATTTTTACATTTAATTCCATGCTCAATAAAGATAACCGCATATTTAAATTTAACTCAAAACTGACTGAGTCAATTATTATTGATATATAATAATTTATAGGAGTAATGAATCTCTAAATTATTTTATTGATTTTAGGGGATTAAATTGCAATTTTCACATGATAGTGCATGGGATGATTTCTTAGATGAGTTTATTAATATCTTTTCTGTCTATGATTTGAATAAAAACAAGATCTTTATATGTGGTTCATACGATGAAGACACCTTTATAAACCTTCAGGAAGTACAAAAGATCATAAACAGAATTGAAAATAACTTGGCATTTTTCGAAAATAAATTCAGGCGAACGCATCTAGAAAATTTAGTTTTAAAATTCGATCTTATCGCAAAATTCTCAAATGAAATCATCATGATTATAGAACATGATAAAGGAGGTCATATGATTGAAATGGGAATTATTCTTTCTTTTAAAGAATTTTATGAAAAAACGAAAGTATTTGTTTTAAGGGATGTTAAAATTACTGAGGTCTTAAATAGAGGAGGATTATTAACTCCTTTTTTTAAGGAGGATAAAAACCTTTTTTATTTTGAAGATATAGAATCATTAAAGTTATATATAGAAAGGTTATACTCTTCAAAAATCTAAGAGATGATGGGTGTTTTTCCCTAAATATAAATTTAATATTATAACTTTTTCTTTTGTTCAAACTTCGTAGAAAGTTTTGGAATAAAAACTATATATGAAATTCTATCAATATTATTAATTAGAACAAACCTAAAAAAGGTGCCAAAAATGAAAAGAAAAGTAAAGAAAGAAATTAAAATAAGAAGTGATGTTGGTAGTTATTCAGGATTTAATCCCGTGTTTATTGTTAAATAATTTTTTTTATTCTCCTTTTTTTATTAATTTTATTAGAAATGTTTAAGGTTTCTCTTTTCAAATGTTAATGGGTATGATATAATATTTGTTTTTTCCTATCTAGAACTATAATTGAACAATTATTCTTCATTTTTTTCAATGAATCAATTAAAGCTTTATTTAATCATTATTAATATAAAAAAACAAGATAATGATAATAAAATAAAAATGCTATAATAATCCTAATACTTAAGAAAAGCAATTTATTAAGTTGATATTATTATGTCTGAAAAAACCACTTTAGTCTTTAAAATTGTGTTAATAGGAGATTTTGGAGTTGGGAAGACCAGTCTGATTAGGAGGTATGTAGATCGTCATTTCAAAGAATCCTATATTCTAACTATCGGGGCTGATTTTTCTATCAAACAAATAGAAGTGGGAGATCTAGTACTTAATCTTACCTTATGGGATATGGCAGGCCAAGAACGTTTAAAATTACCAAAAACTACGTTTTTCAGGGGAGCTTCTGCAGCCATTGTCGTATTTGATCTTGCTGATGCTAATACCTTTAACTTAAGCGTTACTGCTTGGCTTGATGAGTTATATCAAACTACAGGTCGGATTCCAATAGTTCTAGCAGGAAACAAAAGTGATTTAGTAGATGATCGAAAAGTGTCAGAGTCGGATGCAATATCAGTCGCTAATAAATTGTCTTGCCCATATGTTGAAACCTCTGCAAAAACAGGAAAAAACGTTGATATGCTTTTCCAGGAATTAATATCTCAAATTTTAAAAAGTAAAGGAATTGATTATAAAATTAGCGAGGATGAAGTTGGTTTTCGTCCTACAATGGAAATTGAACAAATCATTAAGCAGAATAGATGGGGAATTGAACAAGAACAAGCAAGAGTTCTTGAAGAACTAGAGAAATTAATAAAACAAGAAATCCCAGTAGTCACTAAATTATCTTCAGAACCTTTTGGGGTAATTATCGATGGAGATCAAGTAAAAGGTCTCGGCTTATTTAGATGTGGATTAAAGGCAATCCCCGATATTCTAACAAAACTTAATTCACTAGAAGAATTGAGGATTTATGATAATTTAATATCAAGTATTCCAGAATTTGTCTTTACAATTAAAAATCTTAAAATTTTAGGTCTTACTAAAAACAATTTAGAGAATTTATCTTCATCAATAGGGAAGTTGGAATTGCTCGAATATTTATCCTTAAGGGGAAATAGGATATCAGATCTTCCTGATTCTCTGAATAGATTAGAGAAGCTTGATTATCTAAACTTGAATGGAAACCATTTTATTCATCTTCCAGAAGTAGTCTGTCAATTAAAATCTCTAAAACAACTTGACTTAGCTGAAAATCGATTAGAATAATTGCCAGATTGTTTTGGAGATTTGATCACACTTGAAGAGTTAGATTGTAGTAATAATAAATTAGAACAGTTGCCGGAAAGTTTTGGTAATTTACGATTTTTGATAAATTTGAATCTATATTTCAACAAAATTAAGAAACTTCCAGAATCTTTTCATAAACTGAAGTCGCTAAAAATATTAAACTTATCATATAATCAGCTACCCAACCTTCCAGATTCGATAATGAATCTCGAAAAGATACAATTTCTCGGATTAACGAGTAACAGATTAACTGGACTTCCTATGAAATTGTGGCATTTAAAAAGTGTAAATGAGATCCATTTAGATGGGAATCCATGGGAAGGTGAGTGGACACAGGTTGTAAAGAACAATATAGTTGAAATATTTGATTATTGCAGGAGACATGATGCAATTACTGTGTTTTGTAGTCATGCTGAAAAGGATTTTGAGAGCAATTTGATCAATATACTGGATACATCTAAATTTCTTTCTGAGCGAGAAGAAATTTATAAAGTATATTATAGTGAAGAAGCGATTCAGGGTGGTATGAACTTTATAGAATTTATGAGAAAATACGTCCCATTAAGTCATATCTTATTATTTTTTGCTACTGAAAATTCATTACACTCTGAACCATGTAAATTTGAACTACAGTTGGCACTAGACAATCAAATACCAATTATCCCCATTTTAGGACCAAATTTAACATGGGAGAGCTTAAACCAAATATCTTTAATTAACTCTACAGGTGAATCATTTCAATTAGGAGAAATAAAAGGGATACCTTATCAAAATGATATCTCTATCTTTGGGGAGGATCTTTATAATCATATTTATGAACTCAAACGGGAGATCAATTTATTTGATAAAGAGGAAATGCGAATAGACAAGTTTAAATTGGAATTCGCAGAGTTGTTTAACGATTTCTTAAAATCTAATGAATTTCATAATCTCTTGAAAAACAGATTTGAGGAAGTCAAAAGAATTCTATCCGAGTATAAAAATCAAACAATATCATTCCCATACCTAGCGAAAACTATTTTTGAGACTTTGGTCTAGAGACCTAGGTTTAAAACTGTTTTAATAGGATCCTTCAACGTTTAAGAGCAATTTTACAAATTTCTTTTATAACTTTTTATTTAATTCGAACTTCACAGAAAGTTTTGTAATAAAAACTATATATGCAATATAATCAGTATAATAATTAGAAAAAAAAAAACTAAAAAAGAGTGAAAAAAATGAAAAAAGCAGCCAAGAAAGAAATAAAAATAAGACATGATATTGGTAAACACGCAGGATTCAATCCAGTGTTTATTGTCAAATAAGTTTTAATATTTTATTATATCATACTTATTCTTTTTTATTTCCATATTGAAGACTTGGGCGGAATTACCTCCTAGTAGCTTTCACTACTAGGAGGGCTTAATTCTTATATTTTTTAACACATAAATTTAACTCATTATTATTTAATTTTAACCTGATTTCATAAGGAATCATGGTGTTTAAATACTTCTATATTAAATTACAAATATCGCGACCTTTTCATACATTTTAAGGAGAGTTTTTTCATACATCACAACTAGTTGGGTTAAGGTCATTGATCGGTATCAATTAATTTTAAGAATAATTCTATGGTAATAGTTCATTTAAAATGACAGATTATGATTATACTTTTAAGGTTATGTTGTTAGGGGATTCTTCTGTCCCAAAAGCCTCCTTAACAATCCGATATATAACAGGATTTTATACAGAAGGATTAGGATTAACTATCGGAGTTGATTTTTACTCCAAGACTGTTAGTTTTGAAGGAAAAAAGGCAAAAATACAAATTTGGGATTTTGGGGGCGAAGAACGATTTAGGTTCTTACTTTCTCAATACTGTAGGGGCACCGATAGTGCAATTTTTCTCTATGATATTACAAATAAGTTTACACTGGAAAATTTCCCCAAGTGGTTACAGGTTGTTAGAGAAAATGCAGGAAATATACCTATAATCTTAGCGGGAACCAACTCAGATTTGGAAACCTGTAGAGATGTCTCTTATTCAGAAGGGCTTCAACTATCAAGAGACTTCAATTTGGATGGATTCATTGAAGTATCTCATAAAACGGGAAGAAATGTTAATGAATTGTTTGATATGGTTCTCTGTTCTCTTTTTCAAACTGATATGCAAAGAATCAGATGTAATATAAATAACGTAAGAAGGGATTTGGGTTTATCAACAAGAATTCAACTTAATAGAAGAATTAATCTTTTTAAGAAATGTGTTAACTGCGGAGCATGGTTAGAAGAACCTGGAAGAAGACATACCTTAGGTAAATTTAGAGTAAATGAATTAAGATTTTGTTGTAGTTGTTTTAATAGGTTTCAAGGAAAATCGCTAAGTGAACTTCCTCCTTCAACTATAAAAAATATTGAAAAACATATTAAACAACTTCAAAATTAAAAATCAAGAACTATACAACGTTTATTCTGCTAATTTTTCTTTAATTTGGGCAACTAACCTTTCAGATTCTTCAGAATCAGTTATAAACTCGATTTGCTCTGGTGAAGATATTCCTATACCGAGTTCTACGGCTCTTTTAATTTGAGCTTGTTCAAAAATCGGTCCCTTGGTTACTTCTGGAGTTGTTCCAAGAATTCGTAAAAGAGCTACACCTACAGCATCAATAGCTATTTTATCTGTTCCTGCAATAAAGACATTAGCATTCTTTCGGGTTCCTTCCATCGGTCCACGATCAATAAAAGAGATGATACCATCTATAATGATTAAATCAGGTTTATATACAGCATTTATTTCAGCTATCATTTTTCTTTGATCTTTCGAACCATGTAATTCTCCCATATACTTTTTGGAAACCAATCCTACTGCGTTTTTAAGAGATAAAGTAAAGTGGCCTCCATACATATGAGTTTTTAAACAACACGTCTCTACAATGCATTCCGCCTCATCATAGATTTTAGCAAAAAGGAATCCTTTTTTCCAATGGCAATCTTGAGTGGTTTTAAGGATATATTCCTCATCAGGTACTTGAGTTAAATCCACAATTTTAAAATCTAATTCTTTAGCTAATTCATATAAACCTTTATCCTCAAAGACTTTTTTAGTATTTGCGGGACCACTTCTTTCTGCTACTGTAATAGATTTAGCTCCCATTTCCTTAAGTTTAATGATAAATTGCTTAACAGTCTCTATTGAGCTTGACGCAGGAGGAGGATCAGCAGTATTGAAATTTGGTTTGAAAATTACGTTTTTATCTTTAACAGGATTGATTCCTAACAATTCAAGGGATTTATTTACACCATACACACGATCTTTTGTAGATATAACAGCTACTTTAGTCATACTAATCATCTCTTTTTATTTTTATTGAGCACTCATCATCTGAGGCACAACCCGTATTAAAATTTGTATTGAATCTTTCAGTTTGACATTTTGGGCAAACAGGTTTTCCGTTGAACGTACCATTACCTTCAAACTTAAAAGAAGTTAATGAATTACAAAAAATGCACAAATCCATTATGAAAAATAAATATGAAATTTTATTAAATGTTAAGCTTATAGTAGATAACTCATTTCATTGACGTGTTTTGAGTTGAGTTAAATTCTCAATCTTAGACTGTTGTTCTGATGATATCCTCTACGTTTTCTGAATTTTGCATAGTAAATCTTCTCCATAAATTTTACAATTTTATAAAAGACTAGTTTTAAGGGTAAAGAATATAAAATTTGGATAAAACAAACTAGTATGATTTTGCGAATTGATCATGTTTCTTTAGCAGTAAAAGATTATGAGGGTGCTCTTGATTTCTATACAAAAATTCTCGGTGCCGTTTCTCAATTCAGTGGAACTGATAATAGCTTAAAGTATTATTGGGAAACATTCACATTAGGAGATCTTTCAAGATTTGAACTACTAAAGTCAACTGGAGAAGGAAGTTTCTTAGAAAATTTCTTTAAAAATAAGGAGGGAGGTATTCACCACTTAGTATTACAAACTCCAGATATTGAAATGACAATAGAGGTTTTGGAAAAAAACAATATACCTTATTTTGGCTACAGGAGAAGTGAGTTGTGGAAAGAACTTTTTATCCATCCAAAAGACGCTTTTGGCGTTCTACTCCAGATAGCTGAGTTCAAGCCTACAGATTGGCTTAACTCTTCAATGAAAATGCCTGATGATAAAAGATGGTCAGTTAATAAAAACAATGATAACTTCTTTCTGGCTGTAGAGCACCCTGGAGGAGGTAAGGTGAAATTGAATTTAGATAAGGTAGAAGTTAAGGATTTGATTCAAGATCTGAAGAGTTTAATAGAGTAAGCTTATTAGTATTGAAAGCAAAATCGTTGATGTCTATTTATACAAGTCATGCAAAAAGTCTCTCCACATATAGCACACACAATTTCTTCATCATTATAAATGTTTAATTTCAGATCACAGCGATTACACTGTTTATATCTTTCTGCGAAGGATTTTTGTTCTTTGGTAAATTTTCGTCTTTTTAATTTAGAAAGGAGCTCAGTCATACTGAAGTATTATAAAGTAATGTTATAAAGACAACATATTTCCAGCACCTTTAATAATTTTTAGTATTTAAGTTATTTTTTCGTAATCAATATAAGGTCGGAATTTTCCCTCTTCTTCTGCTTTTTTAAGCTCTTGAACATATTTTTCTAAATTTCCTTTAGATGCAATTCTCATGAATTTCCAATCTGTTTCAATTGCTCCTTCTGGGCATAACTTTTCACAGTATCCACAAAATATGCAAGATTCTTTTTGAATTTCAGGAGGGTGTGCTTCAATATCGATGGCATCAGTAGGGCATTCATCTTGACATGCAAGGCATTTAGTACATAGCTCAGCATTAATTTTAAATTTAGGAAAGATATTCCTCAGAAGTTCAGGAGTTAATTTTTTGGAATCTTGGGCCCACCAAGTATCATCAATCAGTTCAAATTTTGGAATTAGGCTTGTTTCTCCATTTTTTATTCTCAAACTAGTATCACATATACTTTTTCCAAAAGAATATGCTTCTTCAAGCTCTATTTCATCAGGGTGATTAATAGTATGCATGATTTCAGGATAGAATTGTAAAGAAGATGCAGAATAAGAGTCAAAAGTCCCTATTATTGTATATCCCTTCTTTTTTAATTCTTCTTCCATATAGTAAAATGTATTCCCAATTACACTTCCATGTGTACAAAATAAGTAAACATGTTTTCCATCCGACTTTGCCACATTCTGAATGAAATTTCGGACATTTATTGGTTCCCTATAATAGAAAGTCGGGGTGCCAATACCAATTAAATCGTAATGGGATAAATTCGCTAGTTTGGCTCTCTTTATTTTAATGATTTCACATTTATTTCCACTATTTATGATACCTTCTCGGATTTTTAACGCAATTTTTTCTGTTCCACCTGTTTGGGAAAACAAGATTATTAAACCATTCATATTTATCACTTTTCAACCAATAATTTAATCTATATTTTGTCAATTAATCATTTATTCTTGCAAGTAAATCTTTTGAGGGAATTTCTCCGAAAGCAAACAAGTTTACTATTTGTGTTCTAAATTTTGGGTCTTCTTGAGCCAATTTAAGCATGTTATTGAGATTTTTCCCTTCATTTTCATAGAAGTAGTTGATCATAGAACGTTTAAGTTTAAAATTTCTTATAATATCTTTAATTTCAAGGTTAGACTTATATTTTTTTAAAGAATTTTTAGTATAATCCTCATTTTGTAAAGCTTTTATAGCTGTTTCCGCAGCAACTTTACCGGAGATTACAGCTGTTTGAATCCCTTCGCCACTTATGGGGGAGACAAACCCTCCCGCATCTCCTATAAGCATTAAGTTATCATCATATAAACCTTTCTCTATTACTCCTTCTGCAGGAAAAGAATACGCTCCTGACCAAACAATCTTATAATTTACACCGGGAATGTATTTTTTTACATTTGGATTATCAAGGAATTCATTATATATGTGATGAAGGTTATGGTTGAGGTTGTCTTTCCCAAAAGTAAAAATTCCAATATTAAACTGTTTTCTACTTAGGGGAAAAATCCATCCATATCCTTGATATGGTTTAAAGTATACGTAAACGGTTTCCTCATCTAAATGGTTATCACCTTCCATAATAGCGCATTTTCCGACAGCTATTTCAGAATTTTTCCACTTAGATCTAATACCTGATTTCAGAGCTAATTTAGAACTCATTCCATCGGCGACTATAATTATCTTAGCATGATATTCTAGGTGATAATTAGGAGTTTTTGTTTTAATACCAATTCTTTTCTGATCTTTCCTAATAAAATCAAAGGATGTATTTCTATCAAATAGTTCTGCTCCGGCTTCGACTGCTGCAGTTCTCATTAAATTATCGAGTTCCAGTCTGTCCATAATGATCGAATATTCTTTACTACTCCCCTTGAATTCTAATTTATGATAGTCAGCTGAATGCATAACAACATCAGATATTTTTGGTTTGTTTAACTTTTTCAGAGTTGGGTACAGATCCACAACGCTAGAATGGACTGCACCCCCACACGGTTTCCGCCAATCTGTATTCTTTTCTATTAAAGCAACTTTATATCCCGCTTTAGCTAAAACTTCAGCGCACTGCGAACCAGCCGGTCCCGCTCCTGAGATTACAACATCATACATGATTAAAACCTTTAAGTAAATAACCATGCATTCGTATAAATAAATAATGTATCTGGTTGTTAACTGGATTGAACTCTGACATTTTTTGTTCTTTTCTTTTGAGATAATAAAAAGTATGCGTAATAAATGGATATAAATAACTCTGGTAACCATTTTTTAATTAAGATAAAAAACAACCAAGATCCAATTATCGCAGATAAAAAGAATAAAGAACTATGAATAAATTCGAATGAGACCCCATTAAAATTAAAAAATAATAGAAAAGCAATTCTTAAAATATTTAGAATATGAATACTAAAGACAGCAATTGTTAATATTTCAATTTTTCTGACAATAAAATCCTTTTTGTTTAAGTTATCTTTTGAGTTAGGTATAAACAAAATAATTCCTATTAAAATACTAAAAATATGAGCGGCAAAGCAATTTGTAGTTATGGCATAGTTTTCATTAAGAGGATGGTCAGGCATATAGATAATAGGGTAAATACGATGGGATGGATCGATAATCACCGTTGAATTAATATTAAATATGAAATTTAAAATGAAACCAACCTGCCTAGCAGTGATTTCATATACCCAATAATTAATTCGAAGTTTCAGGAAGTAATAAATTAAAATAGTTAATATCGGTCCACATATAATTAAATTGAGGAGTTGGATAGTAGAAAATCTATAATTTTTTCCATCAAGTTGAAGGGTTGGTCTATCATAATTAATTCGATCAACTTGTCTTTCTTTCAGTTCTACCATGATATGATTCTCTAGAGAGTGTTCGGTTCGTCCTATTAATATAATAATTATAAATACTAAAAAGTAAGAAATAAAAAGAGTATTGATTTTAAAGATTATTTATTTTTTACCTTTAAATGATATCTATAGATAATAAAAAACGAAAGAACCAAGAATAAACCAACGAACAAAAACGGCTCAAATCCAGGAATTTCAATACCAGAAAATAATTCTGAAAAAAAACTGCTGATTGCATTATTAATTGCATTGTTAATTACTTCACCTATACTTGCAAAAATGGTTCCAAGAATTGCTTGGAAAATGGTGAAAATATAAGCGGGAATTGCAATAATAGCCACCACGATGCCACCTATAATTATTCCAACTGCTTCACCACCACCTCCATGGACATGAGTATAAGTCCCCGCTCCCCAAAATATTGCAGTGAGGATAATTGATAAAATATATAATCCAAAGAATAGGCTTAAATAAGCATTTCCTGGAAGTTGAAATGCACCCATTATTATTGCCGCGAATATGAAATTAACAATAGTAGCTACGGCAAAGAATATCAAAACTTTGTAAAGTGGTTTAATTTTCTTTCTAATTTTTGGGGGTGTAGTGGAGCTGATGGAGCTAACAGGTTTATCGAGACGATATTTTTCCTCAAATGAAACCTTCTCAATTTCTTCTAGGGAGTTGCCACATTGGATACAATATTTACTGTCTTTTCTATTTACTTTACCGCATTTGGGACAAATTACTTCATTTTCTGACATATAACTTCACGAATTTTGTGTTTTTGAATTTCATTTTTATGTAAAATAATCTTATTAAGAATGGTAAATATAAAAATATTTACTCCTTACATGTTTAAGTACTATTATGTTTATTAAAGGTTAGAAAGATTCATGAATTACAAAGAAGGATATAAATTATTAACTCAATTTGTTGTGTTTAATGTATTTATATCGCTTATCTTGTTCATGGTTAATTTAATACTTATTTTAGGGATAAATGAATCACTCTTTTTAAGTGAATGGGTATATATATTATTAGGTATATGTTTACCTATGTTAGAAATCATTAGGCTCATGCTTATGTTTTTTTCAGGAATACTCACTTTAAGGATTAAAGAATTTAGTAGAAGATATAAAGCAGTACTAATATCGAAATTTGTTTTTGGAATCTTGGGGAGTCTTATTTTTTTAATCCGGTTATTAAGATTTGCTTGTTTTGTTCCAGCATTCAGTTTTTCAACTATGGTTTTTATTTATATCTCCTTTGCTGTAATCATTATTCATAAAGACAATACTTAAGTGCTCTGTTTATAAGAAGATTGCTAATTCTAGAAGGATTAGCCAAATAAGGCCCCACAACACAAAAACAAATAAATAGATCCATGAACCAATTTTTTGTTTTACACCTTCCTTTTTTATATTTAGAAAAATAACTACTAAGATAATGCTTATAAACATCAAATGAGCTGGTTGAATAATACGCCAGAGTGCAAAAAAGAAATTTACAAGAGAGAAACCCGAAACGTAATCTACACTATGAAACCAATTAGAAATCATCTTTAAAAGGTAATTGGGAAAAATTAGATAAGGAATGCAGATTAAGGCAAAGGGGATAAGGTAATAGAGAAAATCCTTTATTTTTATTCTTTTTATAATAAGAAGTAAAAGTGGAAAAATAGCTAGGGTTATTTTAAACATCGATAAAGCAAAAAAAATCCCAGACAAGATTTTCTTATTCCTATCTAGTTGAATATAGGACTCATATATGAAAAATTGAATTATCCAATTTGTATTATTTAAATACATGTCTGCGATGTATCCAATACCGGAAAGCAAGAAGTAAAAAAGCAAATCTCTTTTTAATTTAATTATTTTACTTATTTTAATAGCGATGTATATTGTAGAAATGATTCTAAAAAGATCCCAAATATAAAGTGATATATTGAGAGGCATAAGGTAGAAAGGGTAAAAGATAAAATACCAAAAGTAGATGTAAATTGCTCTTTCATCTATTAGAGCTTGTTCGTCATAGTAGTGGATAATTCCGTTTTGCATTAATTCGTAATTGGTTTTAAAGTTTAAATCTCTGTTATGTATTAATAAATCAAAAAAAAAGGATGTAGATGGTTTTCCTTGCATGTAAATAAAGATAATCCGAAGAGAAATTAAAACTGCTGTGATCATGATTATGAAGAGTATGTAAATTAAGAGATGCGACTCTTGTTGTTCTTTGTCATACTCCGATTCAGCGGACTTCATAATTACTTTTAAAATCTCTTTTATTGAGTAAGAGATAGATATTATTTAGGAATCTCTTTATCTTTAGCAGAATAATATTTCTTTATTTCTTTTCGTAAAACAAAATAAATTAAAAGTGAGAGAAACAAATCGATTGAGATTGGAATAACATAATATATATTAAATAATATCAGTACAACCAATCTTAATACAATAATGGAAGTTGTAAAAATCGTCATTACAAATAAGAAAATTAATATTTGATTTGAACGGGATTCAATTTCATTTTTTTTTTCATAATACAAGTCGAAGGAGTACCTGAAGACTAATATGGTTAAATTCCATACTAGAAATGGTAAAACAACTTGGCTGTCAATAAAATTAATGAAAATAATTAGGATCCAATAGATTAGAAAAGTTATGGAGAGTGTAAATAGAGGGTAATAGACCTCTTTTTTTCTCTTAATTATGCGAATCACTATAGGATTGGATCTCATAGTTACAATTAGTAATAATGAATTATAAATCTTTAATCGTTACTTTTAATTCTAAAATTTAATATTTTTCTTTTATTAGACTGAAAATTTTTATACATGAATTTTCTATTTCAATATGGGATTTTCTTTTTCATCCTTTAAATTCTCTTGGGGAGATAATAATGTCTAGCTCATTTAAAGTAAAGGTTGTGGCTGTTGGATGGAATCCTGCTAAGAGTGCTTTTTTTAAAGGGTGTGAGCAAAATATAAATAGTTTTTTTAAGAATTCATTTATTACTGTAGGAACTGACATCAAAACTACATCTTGTTCAAACGAATATGGCGACAGTCTGACTATAAGCATTTGGGATATTAATAGTGCTCAAAGATTTCGATTTATGAGTTCTACCTTTTTTAGGGGTGCTGTAGCGTGTCTTCTATTCTATGATATTTCAGTTTTACAGAGTTTTGAGGATTTAAATTATTGGTTAGAACAGATAAGATCATATTCTGGACAAATTCCAATTTTTTTAATCGCTTTCAAATCAGCTATAAAGGACAAAATAAATTTGGAAGAGATTAGTGAATTTGTAGAAACAAATGAAATTTCAAGATTTTATCTTATTTCTACTCATGACAAACTGAAAACTCCCCAGATTTTCGATAATATAGTCTCCCGTATTTTTGAACACATTGTTTATTATAGACCTGAAAACCTAAAATTATCTGATCAAGAAAAACATATCTATCAGACATTCCTTTTGTATTTTTCCCGATGTCCCATTTGTTTGGGAAAAAATCATCATAGTAATTTAAATAGAGTTTTCTTCTCTAATGATCCTTTTACAAAGCGATTAAAGGAAAATCTTATTGAACTTATGGAAGATTCTGAGTTTTTTGATAAGTTTTTAGTAGGTAAAATTAAGATTGGAATCCCGTGTTGTAACTGCTTCAAAAAAGTGTTTTCGAAAGAGTCATAGACGTACATTGTAAAAAATCTGTTAGTATCTCTTTTTAATTTCTATAAGATGATTATAAAAAATCTTAAATTAAAACGTCACTTCAATTAATCTATATTTTAATTCTTAAAAAAATGGCGAATAATTTGACAAGTAATACTCATAATGAAACTAAATATGATGACCCATCTCAGAAGATAACTAATATATTGAAAGCTAAGACAGAGGATAAAAAGATAGTTCTTAGGCAAGGTAAAAATGAAATTATTATTGATGCAAGTAAATTAGATGATTTAACTATAGAAATGCAAGATGTAAAGAAAAAGGTCAAAATTGAAGAAAAAGCTCAAAAACCAGTCATAAGACAAGTGCTAAAATGTTATCGAGAAACAGGTTTAAGCAAAGATCTTGATGTTAGAAGCATGGTAATAACTCCAAATGGTGAATATTTAATAATTTGCTCTGAACTTGAGGAAGGTGAAATTCCAAGAGTATGTGTATGGTCAATAGATAAAATCTTGCAAAAGGTAGGGAAAGAAGAATTTATTTTAGAAGGATCTATAAGAGCAGAAGAGAGAGGAGAGGGTGTAGGAGAAGTAAAAAAAACTAATTGGTTGCTATGTGTTGACGCTTTAACAACCGAAATAAATAATAAGGAAATATGGATTGTATGTGCGGGGAGTATCAACGGAGAAATATATGTTTGGATTGGTGATGTTGATGAAAAACAGAAAGAATGGAATTTAAAACCTAAATTTTATCAAAAATTTTCAGAAGAGAGTAAAACTCAGAAAGCTATTTTTGATATCAAAATTTTACCAGATAAACTAGCAGATAAATTAGATGGAAATCTAAAAGAGGGATTTAGAATATTTTTTTCTGCTAACACTATCGGAATATATTCTAAAGATAAGACTGGAGAAAATTTCATTGGAGAGTTGCATCTAATACCTTCTAGTGAGCAACCAATACAACGTGATTCTAATCTAAGCACAAAAGGTGAGTGGATTCTAACATTTGATTTATATAATGGAAAGGATCAGAAATTTTTAATCAGTGGTTCCAATGATAATAACATATATAAATTTGATTTAGACAATGATAGGAAGGAATCAGTAATCGGATCCCATGAAAATGGTATAACTTGTGTAAAAATCTTTAAAGATGGAACTAAAGTAGCTTCAGGTTGCCTTGATAATGTAGTTAGGGTATGGGATATCGAAAAAAGAAAGAAAATTTTCGAGAAGTTTGACCATACTAAAGAGATTGTATCATTAGTTGTCCAGGATGACGATAAATATCTTTTTTCTGCTTCAAAAGATAACACAATAAAGGTATGGAATATAACTGATAAAGTTTTAGTAAGAAACATAAATCTTGATGACGAAATCGACATATATAATGAAATTAAGCTCCAGAAAAAAAGCAAAGAGAAAGAACATCAAATGAACCACGAAGAGTTAAAATTAAAAGATTACGGTTTGGGTTTAGATTTTTTGAGACAGATCTTACTTTCTCCTAGAGATCAATATATTTTTGCAATAAAGAAAAATAAAGTCTTAATTCTCAGAAATTATGGTCGAATATGGCATTTTTATCAGCAGCTTAAACTTTTAGAGCTTAAGCATAAGGATCTCTATAAAAAAATATATGGTCCTAATTTAAAACAAATTGTAAAAACTTTGGATGAAGATGAAGAATCATTAAAGAAGATCTATACTGAGATTAAAACAAGGTTAAAAGATCCAATTGAAGGGTATAATCCAAGAAAGTTAGGTGCTCTCTTTGTACCATCATTTATAAAGTTCGAGGGAGTTGACAAGGATCAGAGAATATATATCGATAGTGTAAGGACAAATTATGAGAGTTATTGGTTCAGTACGACAAAGATGTTTCATGAAGTTCCCCATTTACAATGGAAATTTAAACTGTTTTTAACCACAGACATAGAAAAACCAATCGAATACGCACGTTTTATTGAAATTACCAATTTTAATAGTTTTTCAAATAGGAAAAATGAACAAGAACCCTTTATAATTCTCAGGGATCGAACCCAATCACAATTAAGGTTCTTAATGGTTTTAGATAGGGTTCCAACCACATTCATACCATTATTAAAAGCAGTTAATCTAGATATTGAAGACGATCGTGGCGACAAAGATAAGTTAATATTTACAGATTTTAAACTATCAATTAAGCCAAAGGCTGAACAAAGTGAGAAGAAAAAACAAAAGGATAAAAAAGAAAACAATGAAAAGGAAAATGATCAACGATATGTGCCATTATATATATTAAAAAAACCGTATAAATCAATAAAGGATAAGCATTCTGAACCGTATGAAAAGGCCTACAATAATACAAAGGAGGGTATTCCTGATAAATTCTATTATTCTGATTGTATCTTTAAATTAAACGAGAGATACAGTGTGGAAGATTATGCAAAAATTAAAATAAGAAAGATTTCCGTTGAATTAACTGAAAGTTTAAACCCTTTAGAATCTAGAAAGGAGGTAAAAGGGGACATTGAATTATTTGAAGCATTTAGAAATAATTTTCACTCTCCTCCAAATCCACATGCTATAATTAAAATTGGGAAAGGTTCATGGTCAAGAGGAGGGAAAATTCTAGACAAATATCTTGCGGGATTGGTAATGCTCGATTTTCTTTTCACTATAATAAGTGTTTTAATTCTTTATAAAGATATTTTTGAGGAACCTGGACGTTTTATAGAACCTATTTGGATAATTCTATTAAGTCTAAATGCATTTGTAAGTGTCTTGTTTATCACTGTTTTTATATTAATTTTGATTAAAAAACCAATTAAAACTGTCCTAGCAAGAAGAAGATTAGGAACAGGGGGAATAAAAACAAATTAAGAGGGGCTAAATATGTCTAAGTATATAGAAAATAACGAATCTGGCAATTTATATATAATTATAACAAATTCGATGCAGAATGATTTCATTGAAAGAGAATATCTAGCTGAAATTAAAAATGATATTAGTGATCCTTGGAAAGTAAGCTATGAAGTGTGTAGAGAACAATGGATAAGGTATTTTAAAAATAAAACAATACCACCAGGCGAGAAAGATATTGATAATTTCATTGAAATGATAAAAAATTTTGATGACCCTAGGGCAAACGAGTTAAAGTATTCTTACCATCAATTTATTAAAAAATATAAACACAGAGTCCACATCAATATCGATCAATCAAATCGATTATGGGATAATGATAGGTTAGTAAAATTTATAGACGATCTTATGAAAAAAGCTTCTGATACAAATAAAGCTGATAATAAAGATCGCTACTATTTTATACATTTAAGAGATTGGCATGATCCAATTGATCCTAGTCAGGTAGAAGAAATGACGAACTTTGGATATCATTGTATAAAAGGATCGCATGGAGCAAAATTTATCGAATCCTTGGCAAAATACGTAGAAACACCTCCTTATAACACTTTTACGCAAGTAATCAATTCTAACAGTCTTAGCTCTTTTACTGAAACCAAACTTGATTTTATACTAGATTCTATCATTAATAATCATAATAGCTCAACAGAGAAAGCAATTATTGGAGTTTTTGGAGTAGTAACAGATGTAAAATTGAAATTATTGACTTTCGAATTAAAAGTTATCCACAATTTTAAAAATGTATACCTATGTGAGGATTTAAGCGCTAGTTTCAGCCAAGCAGGGCATAAGAATGGTTTGAACTATATGGAATATGTCTTAGGAGTTAATGTTTTAAAGGAGGATAAATTTAGGGAAATTTTTAAATTTTAATTTTTAATTTTTTTTTATTTTTTAATATATGTGGAGGGTTGAGCTAGGATCCATGAAATTTAGTGATCCATAAGTTTATATAAGTTTTTTTTCTTGGTATACAAGATTTAAAGCGAAAATTCAATTAGTTTATAAAAATAACAATTGAAGGCTTTAGTTCAAAATCTACATAACAAAAATAAGTTGAATTTGAAAATGTCAAAGACCGAAACAATTAAAAAATTCGCAATGCGTGTGCTAGAAATGGATGGGTTCGAAATAGGAACTCCTGTTATTTTAGACGAAATTTCGTTTGTACCGATTCTTAAGCATGAGATTCCAAAAGAAGAACGTGATTATCTTACTCTTTCAGAAGCAATTGAGACGGGAGTTTGTAATATCATTGATAAAGGGACTGAAGTAGCTCATATTGTTTTTGAAAACTTAGGAAACATGCCAATTCTTATTGAGGAAGGAGAAATTTTTCTAGGGCAGGGAACACAAGATCGAATTTGTATTGGCACTGTAATGGTTGAAGCAGGCATATCTCAAGTCATCAGTGTTAAATGTGTACATGCTCCTCATCGTTTATCATCAGGTGCTTCATTTGGGTACGGAGGAAAAGCCAGTCGAGGAATGCTCAATGAAATGAGATCGATGAAATATTCTAGTGCTTCTGGATTTATAGGAGCTTCCCATATTAGCCAATATAAAGTGTGGAATAAAGTCAGTGAGGAAATGGCAAGTGAAAAAGGAATTTCAGATCATTCACAATATACATTAGGAATATCAGCTAGAAGAGGAAGAATCAAAAAAAGGGCAAAGAAAGTCAAGTTTCCAAAAAATACAGTTGGTGTAGTCGTGATCAATAATGAAGGAGAAATTAAGGGTGTAGAAATTTATCGTTCACCACGTAATTTCCAAGTTCGTCAAGAGGGATTATTTGAATCTATAGAATCGAATATCTCATGGGAAGTGAAGGGGAAAGGACCCTATAAGAAAGCAATTGAAAAGACAAGGAAAATGTTTAAAGAGATTTCAGAATTAGAAGAGAATAAAAGCAGTTTAAACCAGATCGAAATTGATGGTGTGATAATACAATCTCATAATCTCAAAGGAGAAGCTTATATAACAGCATTCTATTCTGTTAACTGTCCTTCATGCAAACAACCGAAACAGCGAAAAAAAATATGCCCCAATTGCGGATTTATAGAGGATGCTTCAGAAGATTTGGCTCACATGAGTTTATTTTAAAATGAGAACTCTAGAACTGAATCAATTTCTAGAAATATATTTTTTTATTCATTATTTAACTAATTCTAATCACTATTGAAGGAGAGGTAAGGACATGTCTGCAAGTTGGCGGATCAAAATTACAGTGGTGGGATCGTCCTATGTGGGAAAAACAACCTTTATCAGAGGTACTATAGATACTAGAAGTGGAGGATTTAATACAATGCGGCATTTTGGGATAGATTTTGATGTAGTAGACAGTTTTTTAGATAATGGTGATCTATGCAGGTGTGCTACTTGGGAAATAGGTCAACGAGTTCGAATACCATTGTTTTATCCTTCGTTTTTTAAGGGTTCTGCAGGAACATTGTTATTTTTTGACCTTTCTCGTCACCAGACTTTTGAAGATCTTGATGCATGGATAAAATTGATAAGAAAAATTAATGGGAATATCCCTACAATCTTAATCGGCACTAAAAGTGATCTTGAACCAGAAGTAAATTCAGAGGAGATTAACGAATTTGTGAGGAATAAGGGAATCATTACATATTACTCAACAAATATCTATGAAGAAAGTAAAAAGGATTGTATTATTAAACAATTAGTTACTAACATATTATATTCTCGTACATCAAAAAGAGTGAGTTATGAGCAAGTTGAACCAATTAGAGAAAGTGTGGAAGATATCGTTAGCCAATTGTTAGGGAATAATCGTTATCCCGTAGAGGTGTTAGACCAGCGATACCAATCACTTAATGGCAAAGCCAAAAGGTTATGTGATAGATTTATCGAGTATTTTTCAAGATGCCCTTTTTGTAAAATAAACAACCACACTAACTATCTTCTAAATTTTTATTTTAGCAAAAAGAAGAAAGATATTAAACTTAAAAATCAATTAATAGAATTAATTTCCGAAGATTTCGATAAATATTATTCCAATAAGATTGTTCTTGGGATCCCATGTTGTAACTGTTATCGAACTTTTTTTAATAAGAAGCCACCTCTGCATTAATGATCTTTATTTCTTTAATTCAGACCTGATTTTAATTAACAATCTACCCAAATGATTTTTTCCTCTCCTTGTACGTAAATCAACACCCCAAAAAGTATCGTTCCATCGATTACCCTCTTGGAGATACATATTATCTGTAGCAAGTAATTTATCGCGCAATTCGGGTATGGCAAACTTTGTTCTTAATGCTTTCTCCATTACATCCAAACTGATTTCATACCAATCTTCTCGTCGATTATACTTCTTAGCCATTTTTTTGGCAACTGAAGCACTAGGGGCATTAATTATATGTTTTTGAATTATGGGATCGGTAAATTTCATTGCTTGAAAATAATGTTCTGAAGATCTATATTCTACTCCATCTATCTTAATTTTAACGGGAAAAAAGTTTGAGAGAAAGAAATATTTATTTTTGAATTCTTTAATGATTTTTTTCATCCTAAAGTCAGGGTACTGTTATATATTTAATCTATCCAACCAAGGACTCTAGTTCGACTTGTTACTTCAGTGTTCCTTAGAACTCTAAACCAACCATTTAATTTCAACGTTCGATGTTCGACGTGTTTAACTTTTCCTTTTACATATATCTCATCATCAATTCTTATTAGTAGATCAGCAATATGAGGATTTGCTCCCCCGATTGGTTGTTTTTTCTTAATGAAATTTTCATTTTCTTCGATTAAATTCTGTTCTTTTGTAGTAACAGGGATAAAAAACCATTCCCCTTGTCTTTTAATTCTTTTAGTTTCTTTTTCACTTTTAATTACATATTCCGGTTTGAGAATTTCATGTGCCTCTTTTATTTTATTAATAGCTCCTTCTTGCGGTAACTCAGCAATGAATAAATGAGCTTCGTCCATTCCTAATAAATATCTTCTGGTGAAACCGGGAGTTCTATGTTTAACCTCTTCCATCCTTTTAGTTGTGAAATTCCATTCTTCAGTAACAAATTCACGGGAAGGTTCATTTACCAGTAATATTAACTGTTGCTTTTCAGGATCAACATCGACTACTCTCACTTCATTTTCTTCATCTCCAGGAAACAATCGAAAAATCTCTCGTTTATTTTTCGATCCTTTTGTAGCAATTGATAATTGAAAAATATCTGAATTTCCAGCCCATGTTAAAGGTTTTCTTTCTAATTTCAAAAGTAGTTTTGCTTTCGTAAACCATTTTTTTAAATCTTGCATCTTTTTTCGCTCAAATATTAATGTTATATACTTTTTATTCTTATTCCTGTGTAGTTTTAATCTCTTGACCAGTTAATTCCTTAAATTCTTTTAAATCCTTAATACTTTCGAAATAATTATCCATCAGAGCCCATTCAGCTACTTTTTTATTAACTTCTATTGCTTTAGATAAAAATTCTAATGCTTTTTCCTTGTTATTTTTAAGGGATTCAAGGCATGCATGGCTATATAAAACATCATCATTGTTAGGATCAGACTTTAGTGCGGCATTAAGGTATTCTTGAGCTTTATCTAATTCTCTTGAATGTATATACAGATTACCAAGGTTATTTTGGATTATTGCAACATGAGCTAAATAAATTTTAGGAAATCTTTTCGCTAATTTCTTATAGACTTCGAGGGCGTCTAGATACATAGGTTCTGCTTCTTCATAATCTTGCGTATTTACATTTACATTGCCAATTTTGTTCTGAAGATTAGCCACAGGAACTAAATACATCTCAGGATTTTGGAGGGCTAAATTCTTTGCGATTTGTAAAGCATCTCGGTACAATGGCTCAGCCTCATCATACCTAAATGACATCACATAGAGATCCCCAAGATCAATCATTGTTAAAGCAAGATTTGGAGATTCTTTCTGGATGTATTGCTCAAATAATTTTTTTCTAATTTTTAAGGCTTCAAGATGCCTTTTTTCTGCTTCAGCAAATCTCCCCATTTCACGATAAATCAACGCAAGATTATTTTGAGTTGTGGCAATGTCAGCTAAATGTGAATCATAACTCAATTTTGCTAATAATTTGGGATAGTTTAAAGACTCAGGAGATTTCTTTCCAGTTTCTTCTAAAAGTTTTGTATCAAACCATATGTTTCCAAAATAAGATTGGGTTCTTGTTACATCAGGTAAGTACACGTCATAATATTTTTGAGCTACTTCATTGTAGGCATTTAACGCATCTTGACATAAACTCTCAGGATCCTCAAAATCATCGATTTCGATAGCTTTGGTATGGAAGTCGGCCTCGGGGACTTCACCTTCAGGATCAATATCAGTTGAATGGACATCATAAAACTTTTCTTCTAATTCTTTATAAACCTCCAGTATCTCGAGAAAAACCTTTTCAGCTTCCTCAAATCTTTTTAGATCGACATAAAGTTTACCAAGGGCTTTCTGAGTAGCAGCAATATAAGGTAAATAGATCTTATAATATTTTTTTGCTAACCTATTATAAGACTCTAAAGCATCCTTATATTGCTTTTCTCCTTCTCTAAAGTATCCTAAATCGGAATAAATATTTCCCATTCTAACTTGAATTGGAGCACTGTATTTATCATCGAGAGTAAGTAAAAGTTTCCCCACATTGACTAAATTTCCATATCCATAATCCATTATGCTAAGTTTACCCATAATTTGAATAAACTCAGAAACTAACTCTTCATTAGGGTTAATTACCGCCTTATGAAATAGAACTTCAACCAGATCATTTCTATCCTCACCAAGTACTTTTTTCTTAGTTTCATAGTATTTTAGCGCTTTTTCATGAGTTTTTTTTTCTGCTATTATTGCATACTCTAATTGAACCCTGTCAATGAAATATTCATATTCCGATTCACTTTCTGCTTTTTTTTCCAATAATTTTGTATTGACTAACTCATCAAACGCGGTTTCTATATCTACCACGTCATAGCTAGCAATAACACATTTTCTGTTAATATTAGTGAGTAATTCAGGATTTATTACACTTAAATCTTTAAACAATGCTAAAGTGTCGGGGCTCGATTTGAGAATTTCTTCAATGAGGAGCTTAAAAAAATTATTAATGGTAATTCCTTCATCTCTGAGGAAAAATTCATCAAATACTTTAAAATCTATCAGCTGAGAATTTGTTTCAATCACATCTTCAACCGTAGAATCATAGGTTATTGGAAGGTTGATTTTTTTGAACCAATTTTTAAAATCGGGCATTTTACACCAAATTGATTTATTATTGTATATTTACTATTAATTCATTTTTGCTTTATATTAATTATTTTGCTATTATATTTTACCAAAGTGATATGATTTAATTAAACTGGATTTCCAAATTTAATCCATTATGACAAGAAAATTAAAGAATATAAAGATTATGGTGGGAATACAAGAAATAATGATATACTTCTTTCTCACTTTCTCGGTTCAAGGTGTATCATAAAAAGATAAAAAAGAATATACTTACGCCAGAATCATATAAATTTTTAAAAAAATTAGCACGAAGTACTCGGAAAAAGTGATGACACTAACGATTATTCATTCATTATTTTCTAGCATCAAAAAAGAATACAAGAACACATAAAAATATGAACATTATTATCATCAATCCAAAAGTTAAAAGAGAGTAAAACATTTCTTTAGAATCAGCTGCGATATAACTCGTTAAAACATACAGAGCGGTGCTTACTACAAACGTTAGATAATTTATCGTAAATTTATATTTCATTATGTTAGCAACTTGTGAAATGAAAAGTAATGGGTTATAAATTTGATAATTTAATACAGTAATATGGTAGTAATTATAAACTTACATTTTTAAAGAGATGGAAGCCAAATGAGCTAAAATTAAAAAATCCCGAATTAAGTATATCAATTGTTTCTTAAAGTCCTATTAGATAAGATATGTAAAATCCAATAACACAGATAACACATATTGCAATAATAGAATTTCTTTGAAATCTCTTGTTGTAATCTTTTTTTTTGCGCTTCTCTCTTAATTCCTGTTCGAGAGCTTGCTCTTGCTGTTTCTGCAGTGCTTCTGGATCCATAATAGCATATTGAAGGGTAGCGTCATATTGTGCTCTTCCAGTCCTCCAAGAATATCCAATATTTGCGATCCGTCCAAAATTTTCCAGAAAGGTTGAATTTTTAGTGATTTGTATAAGATATCCAATTTCTAGAATAGCACAAATGAAAATAATATAATCGAAGATTCCAGCACTAAAATTCTCCAATGGAATTAATATTAGCCTGGGCAATGCATAAAAAGCACCACAGAGCAATGGACCGTACACAAAATATATATAAAACGGATTTCGTACCTTATAAGTCATAAATAATCCAATTAACATTAACACGGTAAAACTATAGGCTAAAATTATGAGTAATAAATTTTTTTGTGTTAATAGTATCATGATCACCATTACAAATATATTAAATATGCCAAAAAAGAGATCAAAAAACTGAATCTTTTCTCGTTTATCTAATTTAGTCGAATTATCTTTATTCTCTGAATCCATATATTTTGATAATAAATGCCATCTAATATTCTTATAACAAATGTAGTCTTATGATTAAAATATTAATTGATTATTCATTTTTTGTAAACTATGGGAAAATTAGATGGGAAAGTGGCACTTATAACAGGTGCTGCTGGCGGTATAGGTAGAGCAACATCAAAACTTTTTATTCAAGAAGGAGCTAAGGGTGTTGTAATGGTAGATATTTGGGATGAGATGGGTGAAAAAACTGCTAAAGAACTTGGTCCAAATGCATTATATATCCATGCAGATGTGTCTCAGGAAAATGACATCATAAAAGTTATTGAGATAACTGTTGAAAAGTTTGGAAGGCTTGACATTGTATTTTCAAATGCAGGAAATCCTGGCCCTGGAGGAGTAATTGAAGAAATCCCTACAGATGAATTTGATCAAACAATTGCTATCCATCTTCGAGCTGCATTTTTATTTATGAAACATTCAATACTAATCATGAAAAAACAAGGTTCAGGATGCTTTATATTTACAAGTTCTGTGGCGGGTTTTCAACAGGGAATGGGAGGATTAGCCTATTCAATTTCGAAAGCAGGATTAATCCATCTTGCACGTCTTGCCGCTGTGGAATTAGGAGCTTATGGAATTAGAGCCAATGCAATTGCACCGGGTTTTATAGCTACTGGAATCTTTGGACAGGGCATGGGGTTATCTCGTGAAGGAGCTGAA
Source organism: Candidatus Thorarchaeota archaeon (assembly GCA_048882645.1). GTDB lineage: Archaea > Asgardarchaeota > Lokiarchaeia > Sigyniarchaeales > SOKP01 > Loki-b32. The sequence goes on along the minus strand of JBHLRJ010000003.1, from coordinate 5,527 downwards.
AAACTGGGTAAATTAATGAAAGATTCTATTTCTGGAGATCAAGCAATTAGGCGTTCCGGTTTGCCAGTAGATATTGCTCAAGCGGCTTTATTTTTAGCAAGTAATTCTAGTAGTTTTATTACTGGAATAACTCTTAAAGTAGATGGAGGACTGTTATCTGGAAGAATCCCTCAAGATCCTGAAGAATCTACAGAAAGATGGTTTAATATGATTAGTCAGTTGGATTCGGAAGATCAAAAGATAATAGCAGACATGGCAGAGGAAGGAGCTCAGAAAACACTGGAAAGAATGAAATATTTAAAGCCAAAAATTCGGGATAAGGAAATAAAAAGAATGATGAAATTAGCTAAAATAAGGAATAGAGTCTTGAATCTAGAAAAATAAATTGAGATAAATCGATCTAGAATTCTATTCAACCTTCTTTTTAATCATCAAAGTATTAAAAAATCATTCATTTTGTTGAACTATGGGAAAATTAGATAATAAAGTAGCCTTAATAACAGGAGCAGCTGGTGGAATAGGAAGAGCAACATCGAAGCTGTTCATTGAAGAAGGATGTAAAGGGGTCATATTAGCCGACATATGGGATGAAATGGGAAAAAAAATTGCGAGTGAACTTGGTCCTAACGCAGTTTACATTCATACAGATGTATCTCAAGAGGTTGATATAAAAAAAGCTATTGATCTTGTTATTAAAAAATTTGGACGACTTGATATAGTCTTTTCAAATGCTGGTAATCCTGGTCCTGTTGGTGCAATTGAGGAGGTTCCCACTGAGGAGTTTGATCATACTGTAGCTATCCATCTACGTGCCGCTTTCTTATGTATGAAATACTCGATTCCAATCATGAAAGAACAAGGTTCAGGGTGTTTCATAACTACTAGTTCAGTCGCGGCTTTTCAACATGGGATGGGTACATTACCTTATTCACTTTCTAAAGCAGGAATTGTCCAGCTTACGAGAATCGCTGCTGTAGAATTGGGAGCTTTCGGAATAAGAGCAAATGCAATTGCGCCTGGAGGTATTATGACAGGTATCTTTGGTCAAGCTTATGGTTTATCACCCAAAGCAGCTGTAAAATTTGGGGAACTAATGGAAGAAAATCTAGCAAACTTGCAACCTATTAGGCGTGCAGGATTACCAGAAGATATAGCCCAAGCAGCATTGTTTCTAGCTGAAGATGCAAGCAGTTTTATTACTGGTATAACTCTTAAAGTAGAAGGAGGATTATTGTCTGGAAGAATCCCTCAAGATCCTGAAGAGAGTATGGAAAGATATTATAAAATGTTATATCAACTAGATCCAGAAGAGAAACAAAAAGTGCTTTCGAGAATGCAAGAAGGTGCCATGAAAGTTATGGATGACTTGAAATATTTAAAACCAGAACTTCGTGAGCAAGAGATTAACAGAATGCAACGATTAGAGAAGCGAAGACAAGAGATTATGAAAAAATTTGAAGAGAAATAGAATATTTTCCTCAGCTAGGATTTTTTTAAGAAAAAATAAATAAACCATATAAAGCAATTATTAAGAAGGTATACAAATTAGCTTTTTTTTTCTAAATTATTAATAGTAATTTTTTAACCTTCAAATAATTTGAATAAAATACTAGTAATACGTAAGATTGATATAATAATGTCTGTAGAGAATAAAGTTAGAAACCGTTGGATTGTTGTTATTGGTGCGATAATGATTCAGTTAGCCTTGGGTACTATTTATTCATGGGGTACACTTACTATTTTTATCAGCCCATACTTATATGAAGTGAGAGAATTGACAGTTTACATATTTGGTATAGGATTGTTATCGTTTGCCGTCACTATGATTTTCGCAGGAAAATTACAACAAAAATATGGACCTCGAAATATCGCTATACTTGGAGGTATTTTAATAGGAAGCGGCGTCATATTATCAGCATTTATGACAACTTTCATAGGATTGTTGATAACTTATGGTGTTATTTTCGGGGCAGGAATTGGTTTTGGATATGTGTGCCCTATAGCTTCTGCAGGTAAATGGTTTCCAGACAAGAAAGGTTTAATAAATGGTATTGCTGTGGCAGGTTTCGGAGCTGGCTCGTTTATTTTCAATTTTGTAATTAAAGCTCTTGCGAATCCTACAGGACTAGAAACTGATGCGGTTAATTTTAGAGCAACTATCGCTCCTAATATTCCACCAATGTTCATTGTTTTAGGAGTTATTTATCTCGTTTTGGTAATAGTAGGTGCCTTTACGTTAAGTAATCCGCCTGAAGGCTGGAAACCTGAAGGTTGGATACCGCCACCTCCTTCTGAGGAAAGTGGAATCTCAGGTATAGAATTTGAACGTAATAAGATGATAAAATTACCACAATTTTGGATGCTATGGATAACTTTTATATTAAGTGCGATTTCTGGATTGATGGTAATTGGGTCTTATGCTGCGTTTGCTAAAACCGTTGATGCATCTGAAAATTACATTTACATTATTGGTACATCCGATTTTGTCCTAATAGGGAGCTTAGCAGCACTTTTTAATGGTTTAGGTCGTATAGTGTGGGGTAAGATGGCTGATTTAATAACATATCAAAAAGCTATGCTATTGATGTTTTCTTTCCAAGCAATTCTGTTATTATTCTACTTCACCACTAATTTCAATGAAATATACTTTTTGATTATGACATGTGCGATTTATTTTAATTTTGGGGGGAACTTTAGTCTTTTTCCAACCGCAACAGCTGATCTTTTCGGATCAAAAAATTTAGGGCCAAACTATGGAATAGTTTTTACGGCGTATGGGATTGCGGGATTTATTGGAGCTGTTGGGGTAAATTTATTTGTTACAGCTTTAGGGAGCTATTTAGTACTATTTATCCTTATGGGTTATATGTCAGTAATGGCGGTTATAATGATTTTACTAATAAAACCTCCAAAGAAATAATAAATTAGCCATAAAATTATTTTAATTTCTCTAAATTTTTCTTTTGAAAAGAATTCTTCTTCAGTTGGAGGATAATAGGTAATTTGTTTTCCTTCCTTATCGATTTTTCTAACGAATTCTTTCCCTTCCTCAACTATAAAGACTTTTCCAGAGCTAATGAGGAGATTATGGAGTTCCTTTGCTCTTCTTAGGATCAGCTACACAGATAAAGTTGCAAATTCCACATCGGGGATTAGTATCAGAAAACCAATTCTTTTATCTTTGTTTTAAGTTTCAGTAAATCCATAATATCTTCCTATCAAATTATTAGTAGGATTTAGTTTTTGTTTATTTTATTTATTTTAATTGTATTCTTTCCAAAAAAGGAGAAAATATTTAATCAAATTGAAGTAAAAGATTATAGGAAAAAAATAAAGATAATTATGGTTAATTAGACTACAGTTATGGAAATCGCAGAGAAAAATGTTGTAAACATCAACACAAACAGTATTAATCCTGAAATTATCAATGAAATACGCCGGGTTCTTTCATCCAATTTATCATTCAGAGCAAAACTTAAAAATCCTACAAGGATAAAAATTAATGAAATATTTACCCCTATTCGTGCTATATTAATAAAAATAACATCTTGCCATTCCATCCAATATCTTGTTTGATCAATTTCTTCTTGTCTTTGTAAGTAATCGTTGTACCCATACACCCCATTCCAATAATTCATTTCATTTTCTTGATTTGCTAAATTTTCCCATGACGATGCGTTTTGTGCAATTGAGCGACTAATCATCATCATCAATCCAAATAATATTGCAATAATTAATCCCCTTACGATATACTTTGTAGCTTTATTTTTATCCATAGTTGGTATACTGTCAAAAAAACTGCTTCTTTCTCCCATGTGCTATATCCCCCTCCGTAATTTTTTAAAATACCCATATGAGATAAACAAAACTAAACATACTATTATACCTGCACCAATATAGTAAAATATTTCTTCTAATAGATCACCAGGCCCATCAATTTTTATCATGAGATTAAAACTTATTGTGGTGTCACTAGGAGGTCCACTATTGAATCCATAAACAACTACTACATAATTCCCAGGATAAGAGATAAGATTAGCTCCACTAGCACCGCCTGCAAATTCAATATACCAATATCCATTATTAGTAATTGTTAGAGCATTCGTTGATCCTACAAAAAATGATCCGTATACAAACTGCGAGTAAACAAAATTCTGACCAGTAGGAATAGAAGGAGATCTATGAAGGAGAATTTCTGAATCATAAGTACCTTTTCCAAATATTTTTATGGTAGCTGATACGTTAGGATAAAAGACTGAAAATTCAACTACTAACTTCTTGTTCTTCTCTATTGAAATTGGATAAGCGAATGCATCTTGTAAATTATTATCACTATTTTCACTTATATTGACTGGAGCAACGTTGAATAATTGTAATTTATTAAGAAAATAACCTAAAATTGGAGCAGCAATAAGACACAAAATTCCTATTGCTAATACTATTTTCGCTAGTTTTCGTTTTGGCATTAAAATCCACACCTACTTATTTTTCTTAAATTGAGTTTAAATCTATTTTTTACATTTAAGTTTATCAATTACCTATAAAAATTTTCATACTGTTGTCTTCAAAAAAATTTTTAAATGGAGCTATATGCATTTATACAAGACAATTAATAACATAACTAAATATCAGAATGATGAGTTTTTTCAGGTGAATAGGGTATAATGAAATATTTATCAAAAAAATTAGAATCTTTTCAGGAATCTGTTATCAGAGAAATGACAAGGAAAGCTATTGAAAACAACGCTATTAATCTTTCACAGGGAATGCCGGATTTTTCTCCTCCCACAGAGCTCATAGAGGGGATTAAAGAAGGAATAGAGGAAGATGAACATCAATATTCTATAACCTATGGACGTAGTGATTTAAGAAAAAAAATTGCAGAAAAATTGAAAGATTACAATAATGTTATTGTTGATCCCTATGACGAGATAACTCTAACATGTGGCGCGAGTGAAGCAATAGCCTCCAGCATTCTTGCGATCACTAACCCAGGGGATGAGATCATTATCCTTGAACCATGGTATGAAAATTATGTTCCTATGACTCAATTAGCCCAAAGCAAACCAAGATTTGTACCTTTAATTGAAGAATCATTTAATATTGATAGTGAAATATTAAAAAGCAGCATAAACGCTAAAACAAAAGCAATTATATTAAATTCACCTCATAATCCTACCGGAAAGGTTTTCTCTTTAAAGGATCTCCAATTAATCTCTGACTTATGCACAGATCATGATATCCTCGTTATTACTGATGAAATATATGAATATATCATCTATGACAGCTTAAAGCATAAGAGCATTGGAAGCTTTGACTCTATGCATGACCGAACTATTACAATTAGTGGCTTCAGTAAAACTTTTTCGATAACAGGATGGAGGATAGGGTATGCTGCTGCAACTAAGGAATTAATGGATGGAATAAGAAAAGTACACGATTACCTAACTGTATGTGCACCTTCCCTATTACAATATGCAATTTTAAAAGCATTTACTTTAGGACCTTCATATTTCACCCAATTGAT
>JBHLRJ010000002.1:54976-88241 GCA_048882645.1 Candidatus Thorarchaeota archaeon | reverse complement strand
TTTTTAAGGTAACGTCAACTAGCTCAAAATCTTCTGAATAGGAAATTCCTATTTTCATAACAAATTTTTTTAATTTATCCTTATATTCCCGAATTTTATGTTCATATTTTTGAAATTTGGGGATCATTAAGTTAAAGTGAAGTTTGAAGTTTAAAATAATTATGCTATTAAAATACAAATAGTTTAAATTCATTAATAATAGGTATTTAAGTCATTAATTATATTATAAAATAAATTATTTCAATTATTTTGAAAATATTACGATGAATTATGGGAGAAAATTCTGACAAGACAGAGGAAATAGAAACTGAGGCTAAAACTGATATTTTGATTTCAGATATAGAATTATCAGATGAAAATATAGTCCAAAAAGATTCGATTCCTCACTATTTTCCAACCTACAGAATTAAGAGAAATCTTTATCCCATTCCAATTATCCTTGTAGTTGTTATTGCTGGAATCTTAGCGTATTTAACATATATAGAAGCAGGAGTTCAAATAGATGGAGGATATTTCTCAGAAAGTAAATATGGAGCGATTGGTGGAATATTAAATGGATTAATATATACCACCATGGCAGCAGTTTCAGCCTTTATTATAATTTTCATTATCAAAAAAAAGGGAGTGAATGTTTTAATGTATATTTTTGGAATAGGATTTGCTTTAGTAGCTTTTTTTCAAACTTGGTTTTTTGGGGAAGTAATTCTTTATCTTATCTTTTTTAATTATGCTCTCTTGTTCTATATTTTCGATTCTGAATTAATCTTTTTCACAGCTGTGTTTGTGATATTCATCATTTATAAATATTTTACTTCGAAATCATTGAGTTTAAAGAACTTCATAGTTTTATATATCGGCTTATTAATTGGGGCATCGATGGGTGTTCTAATGCCACTTTGGACTACCTTGGCCATATTAATTGGGATCTCTCTATGGGATATTTTTGCCGTTTTATATAAACATGGACCTATAAAGCAATTGATTGATATAGTATCCGTGCCTGGTGATCAAAATGGCGAACTATCAGAAGCAGAAATAAAAGGTAAAATTAAAAGTGGAGAATATACATATGATACCTCTAAATTAGAAATCGGTATTGGTGACCTAGCCTTTTATAGCATGCTTACTTCTAGTGCTCTCGTTCAGTCAAATAATGTTATTGTTATGATTTTAACTGCAGCTGCAATAATAATTGGAACTGGAATTACGATAGCAGGATTGAAAAGAAACAGAATTTTGCCAGGCTTACCGATATCTATTTTTCTAGGAATAGGGACGATGTTACTCTCATGGTATCTTATTTCAATTATTTTCTAGGTTATCCATATTAACACTTTTAAGGAAACAAACTTTATTTTTTTAATTAAATTAGTTATAATAACTATTTAGGAGAGTATTATCACATTGGTCGATATTGAGGATATTAAAACAATTACTATAATTGGAGCTGGAACTATGGGTCATGAAATTGCCCAAGTTGCATTAATGGGTGGTTTTTTAGTAGTCTTAAATGATTTATCAAAAGAAATCCTTGAAGAGGCAGCAATCAAAATAAAAACTGGATTAGAACGGCTTGAAACCAAAAGAAAATTAGGATCTACTCAAACAACACCTAAATTAATGAAAAAGCTCATAAAAGAAGTAGATTTAAAAAAAGCTGTATCAAATGTAGATTTCGTGGTTGAAGCTATTCCAGAAATTATGAGCTTAAAACAACAACTTTTTGAGAATTTGGGAACTTATGCTCCAAAACATGCAGTTTTGGCTACAAACACATCAACAATGAGCATTACTGATATTGCATCCACATCTGGAAGACCTAATAAAGTGATTGGCTGTCACTTTTTTACACCTATAGTTGTCCTTAGGTTAATTGAAATTATTAAAGGGAAGGATACGTCTGAGGAAACGGTAGATATCACGAAAAAAATTTGTCAGAAATTTCCTGCTCTTCAAGGAAGAAGGTTTTTACCTGTCCTTCGTAAAGAGAGTCCAGGATTTATTGTAAATCGACTAATGCTTTCCACTACGCTTTATTTAAACTGGCTTTTAGAATTTGCGATGGAAAATAAAATCCCTTTGGAACAATTAGATGCAGATGCAGAATCTTTAGCTGAAATTGGACCATTTGCTAAATGGGATTATTTAGGACTTGATATTATATGTGATACGATGAATTATTTCGCAGAGGTTCTTTCTTCAGAATTTACTCCCGGAAAAACTTTATGTTCCTTAGTTAAAAAAGGAAATCTAGGAAGGAAGACAGAAAAAGGTCTTTTTGAATGGAAAGAGGGGAAACCAGTAATATCAAAAACTAAAAAAGCCGGACTTTTCGATATAGAACTTTTTATGGCTATTCAACTAAACGAAGGATGCAAACTTTTAAATGAAGGAGTGGTTAGTAGCTACGACATTATAGATAAAACAATGTTAGCTGGGATGAATTTACCCGGTCCTTTTAGGCTAGGAAAAAGAAATTATAAAGAATGGGCAAAAAAACTCCAAACCTTTGCTGAAAAATCGGGGATTCGTTATATACGACCCTGTGATTTAATGAAATCTGGAAACTTTATTACTATGAAAAAATAAAATCATTCTATAAACCTTTATTAAAACATAATTTAAGTTTATTAAAAATTATGAAGAAGTGTGGTCATCATATTATCTTTTATTAATGGGCTCAAACGGATTTTTAAAGAGCCCCTTTATATCATAATTTTAGGTTTATTCATTATATCATGGATTCTAGTTATGTTTGGCTATACATTTAAATTTATTCGTGTGTTTTATAATTTTATTTTCATTTTTTATGGGCTTCTTGTTGGTTTTACCTTCTTATTATTTGTTCTCTCCTTTTTTCTGTCAATTGAAAAGCTAAAATATTATTATATTATTACCATCTTCATGATTTCAATTCCAATTGTTATGATTTTTAAAGGATTCTTTAACCTATCCTACTTCTTTTTTTTGATCGTAAATCAAGCATTCACAGGTTTCTTCGCATTTAAATTATGTATGGATTCCTCGACTAAGAGTGATAACTTTCTTTATAAACGAATAAATTCGAGGAAATTCACTCGACCATTAGAGTTTGTTTTTTTAGGGTGCTTAGCATTTTTATTTTTTATTTTTACATGGAATATTTTTAGTAGATTAGCCCCAATAGCTGCCCAGCGGAGTGCTAATATTTTTCGAATTATTTTCTGGGTAGATTTAGTACTGATAATAATAGTAATAATTAGATTAGTTATAACTAAGAAACTGGCGGCCTATATCTCCTTATTTTTCATTTTAACTTTTTTTTATGTGCTCTATATTCTAATAGATATAATGGCAGCGTTTTTATTTCCGGATACATTAAGTTATGCCTGGTATTTCTTTGCGATTGACTTTGCTTTATTTTTTTATATTATTGGCTCAATATTTGATAAAGTGGAGTACATAGAGCAAAAATTGAAGATTATAAAACCAGAAACTATATCTTTTTTCGTGATTTTAATGAAATTAATTGCTCAATTTTTTAAAATCATTCCAAATATTCCCGGTGTTGAAGTATCTCCTACCTACTTACTATGGACACAAACTCTCCTACTATTTATATTTCTGGGCTGTATTTTACTTTTTGGGATCCATTCAATTTTTTTTCATAAAGAGAGAATAGATGAAAAAGAAAGATTGTCTTTTTAAATTTATCTAATTAAATTCTATTTTCTTAACAAAGCGCTTAATTCCCCAAATTTTGCCAATATCTCAATATTTTTAACCTTAATTTTACGTGAAACTACTTTCTTTGTTATATCCCCTCGTGTAAGTTCTCCTCTGCCGATAGCTCTAAATAAATCAATTGTTGTTTCCATATAACCATTCCAGTTTAAGATTTCTTGCTTTAAATTTTTTTTAGAGGAATTATCAACCGCATCAACAGTTAAAACACCTTTATCAACTGTAATTAATGCTGCACTATCTCCATCCTTTGGATTTAAAAGGATTTTAAAATCTTCATCCTTGAAATTGTTTTTAAAGTTCTCATTGTTATTTAGTATATTATACCGCTGTTCTATTGTATCAGCAAAATTGTTTTCCTTATGAGATCCAGAGTTGCCCTCTGTCATGTTTCTTAAATATTTCTTAATCTAAAAATTATTCAATATAAAGTAATTATATAATTATGAGAAATAATAATTAAAAACCTTGTTAAAAGGTGACTATTAAAATGTCTGAGTTAAATAAGACTTTAAAATCAGGTTTCGAAAAAATTATCGATTATTTCAATAGTGAACTTAAGCTGAACCACCCGATTGCTATTGCAAAAGTAGTAGAAGATACCGGATTTTCTTGGAGTTTTATCAAAAAAACTTTGGCTAAAATTAAAAAAGAATATGATGGGTTCCATTTTGAAAAATCCGGAAACACATGGATTACATGGAAAGATCGAGATCATCTAATAAAAAAATTAGATAATACTTGTTCCCGTTTGCTGGATGATTCCGATGAGGAATGTTAATTTTATACAATTAACATCTTTTTCTTAATATCTTCTCTTCATACTTCTCAATTTCATCTATCCATGAGTTTTCAGTCGGAACATTATCTTTTAGACAGAAAAAGTCCCACACAGCACCAAATGGATGAGTTTTTGATTCTTCTAGAAATGCTAGACGTTGAAAGTATTGACCTTTTTCTTCATATTCCTTTAAAGTTTCCCAAGGTTGAAGTAAGGCATAAAGTAAGCTTTTTTGGACTGCTCGAGCCCCAATCACCCAGGCACCAATTCGATTAATTGAAGCATCAAAATAATCTAATCCTAAATGAATTCTATCCATAGCCTGACTCTTTATGATTTCTTCTGTTAGCTGAATCAAATCATCACCCAAAATAACAACATGATCACTATCCCATCTGATTCCTCGACTAATATGAAGCACTAATTCTGGAACAAACGGAAGTACAGCAGAGATCTTATCTCCCACACTTTCAGTGGGGTGAAAATGACCTGTATCTAAAGTTAGCATTACATGATTGGCAATTGCATAACTTAAATAGAATTCATGACTTCCCACCACGAATGCTTCACTACCAATTCCAAACAGCTTCCCTTCAAGACTATCTTTCATTACGGAAGATGAATATTTGTCTTTTAGAATCTCATCTAATGAGCGTCGTAGTAAATCTCTGTATCCCTTTCTATCAACGGGAATATCTTTTAAACCATCAGGAATCCAGATATTATGAATACAAGGGCTATTTAACTGTTTACCAATTTCAGCGCTTATTTCTCGACATCTACGGACGTGTTCAATCCAAAACTGGCGAATTTCTCTTGATTTACTACTTAGGGTAAATCCATCGTCCGCCTTCGGATGAGAAAAGAGAGTACAATTTAAATCCAATTTTATATCTTTCTCCCTAGCCCAATCAATCCAAGATTGAAAATTTTCAGCAGTGTATTTATTACGTTCAATGAATTTTCCTCCAAAATCCCCGTGAAAAGAATGCAGATTTATCCTATGCTTTCCCGGGATTAAGGAAAGTGCAAATTCTAAATCTACTTTAAGTTCTTGAATATTTCTCGCCTTTCCGGGATATTTTCCAGTAGCAATAATCCCTCCACTGGTTAACTTTGCATTTGGTCTTTCAAAACCTCCCACATCATCACCTTGCCAAGCGTGAATTGATATTGGAATTTGTATTAATTTGTCAATAACTTTATCGGTGTTTATTCCAATATCTTCATATTTTTTTGCAGCTAAATGATAAGACCTTTCTATTCTATTATTCATTTTCTCTGTGTGTTTATATAAATTATCATTATATGTTTATTTGATATACTTATAAACTATTTAACTATTGTACCAAAAGCATCAATCTAGTATATCATATATCATGAATTTATATGTATTAAAATGAAACATCTTAGTTATAATCCTTATATTTAAGCATTTCTAATTATTTCAAGTAAATTTTATTAAAAGCAATTATTAAAAGCAACTATCTACTTTAGTAATTATAGTGTGAAGTTTCACACACAAATTAGAATTAAAGTTTATGGAAAAAACAAATGAAAATTGAAAAATCAAGCCAAGATCTCGAAAATGAGGTAATTTACTCTGGTCTATGCATTCACTGTGGGAGTTGTAATGCCTTTTGTCCTCATATGGATTTCAACCGAGAAACTGGAGAAGCTTATGTTGTAGATGAATGTGCTGAAACTGTAGGACTGTGTTATAATTCATGTCCAAGATCCTTTCTCCCTGTATCTGAAATTGAAAATAAATTATTTGGAAAAACCCGTGTTGATTTAGCTGTTGGAGTATATAATGATATTGTCCGAGTAAAATCTAAAAATAAGGATGAGATCTTATATAATCTGGTAGTTGCTGCATTTGATGCAAAAATTGTAAAGCACATGGTTTTAAGTGAACCAAAAAGCAAAAAACCACCAGTAGCTTTTCCAGTCGTGGTTGATAATAAGAAAGACGCTAAGAAGTATATTCCAAAAGCCACAATGGACAACGCAGGGCCTCTAATAACAGGTATTGGTCATGCTTATAAGGATTACAAAAGAGATATAGGAATTATAGCTAATCCTTGCCACTTCCAGGGACTCGGGAAGATTTTAGTATCTGATTTTAATACAGGAGCAGAAAGAACATCTTTACGTATAGCATATGCTTGTTCCTCTGGAGGAATGACAGGATGTAAATATTGTACAGATTTTTCTGGAGAATTCTCGGATATTTCTTATTCACCTTGGGGTGCTCCAAAAGGATCTGGTGAAGCTTTTTTAATTATTAGAACTGATATCGGTCAAAAAGTCGTTGACACTGCTGTTAAAAAGAAGTTGATTGAAATTACTGATCCGAATCCGGACTTATCTGAAATGAAGAAATTCCTAAATAAAAAGCGTAAGAAGAATTTCTTAACCCTTCTTGGTAAAGATTTGATAAAAGCTAAATACCTTGATCTTAATGTTGATGAGTTGAAAGATATTCTTGAAGAATAGCCATAACCACACAAAATTTAAATCTTCTTTCTTTTTCCTTTAATTACCTTTTTCTTGTTTTTCTAAAATTAAACGAGTTAAAGTCTCGAAGATTTTATTATTATTTTCTCCACTCTTAGAAGAAGTCTCAAAGAAATAATCTAACTTATATTTTTGTTTAAAATCTTCCCCTTGTTTATATTCAACGCTCCTTCGTACATCTGCTAAATCAAGTTTCTCACCAACTAATATAATAACTGGGTCTGAAGCATTTTTACTTATTATCTCATACCATTCTTCTAAATTAACAAAACTTGTTCGACGGGTAATATCATAACAAAGTAAACATCCACGCGCTCCTCTTGCATAATTTGGCAAAAAAATACGAAAACGTTCCTCACCCGCAAAATCCCAAATTTGTAATCTTGTCGTAGAATTACCTATAGTAACATCTTTTGTTGCTAAATCTGTCCCTATCGTAATCTTTTGAGGAATAAACATGCCTGTTGTTAATCTTTGTACCATAGTGGATTTTCCAACCCCACCATCACCCACTATACAGACTTTGAATAATCTTTTTGGCTTAGACATTTTATAGGGAGATTTTAGAGAGTTTTTAACAGATTATTAATATTAATATGTTTATCGATTTTTATAAATTTTTATTCCAATTTCAATTGATCTTTTAATTTCTTATTTAATACTTTAAGATTTTCAATAATTATTATTCTGATATTAGAAGGTAATGGATCAAGAGCTCTCTGCAACTGTTCTTTACTAAATTTATGGATCCCTCTGTAATTAAAAATTATGGAACATGTAGCTAAAACAGGAGAGACTATAAATAAAATATAAATAAACGGTGAAACCATAATTGGGAGTGAGCCTTCACTTCCAGTTCCCGGGAGCCTAAGCTGAACCCCTAAAACAGAATTATTGGTTAAAAAGACTGAAAAGAGAGCATTAACCAAATTCAAAATTACAAAAACTAGAAAGTTACTTAGTGCAATAATCTTGAAATTTCTTGTTCTTAAAGCAGAAGTGATATTCAGCAATTTACTTTGATAATTATTGTCAAGATCTTGATTTGCCGAATTGTATAGTTCCTTGGGCAATATTTCTATTTTTACATATCTCCACACATCAATGAACATCCAACAAAATCCAAATGTATATAAAAATATGAAGATCACGTAAAAATATAAAAAATAACCATCTACTAAATGTGGATTATAGAGAGATTCAGCTCCTATCCAAAATATTAAAATTAGTTGAAGTATCGTAATAAAAAAAAAACGATTCGCATATTTCTTCTCTGCCCCTAAAGGATTATAGATAATGGAACTGTTTTCAAACTCAGTTCTCCATTTATTTGTATTTATTATTCTAAAAAATAGTGAGAATGCATAAGTAGTAAGGGGAAATAATAAGAGTAATATTTGTTCCCATATCTGAGCAATAACTAATATGAATATAAAAATAAAGAGGATTAAATCACGGAGTAGAGTTTCGTTTAAAATATCTCCTATTGATAAAAAATTCTCCTCTTTATTATCTTCACTCATTTTTTTTATAAAAATTAGCTTAATAATTAACTTTTGTGTTTATGAACGAATAAAGGCGTTATTCAAAAAAGATAATTACATTTACAAACCTGCTTCTTGGTTTTCAAATTATACACTAAAAATTTTTATTAACCACATTATTTTATTCTACAAGATACCTTTTACGCATTAAAAAGTGTTAGCACAGTAGAGATGTAAATGGTGAGATACTCATTAATAGAAAAACTCCTCTTTATAACATACATAAGAAACTCGGCGCAAGATTAGTTAATTTTGCGGATTGGATGATGCCTGTCCAATATAACAGTATAATTAAGGAGCATGAGGCGGTTCGTACTAATGCTGGGCTATTTGACATATCTCATATGGGAGAATTTTTGCTCAATGGAAATGATCTTATTCCATTCCTTCAGTATGTAATGGTAAATGATTTAAAATTATTGGAAATCTCTAAAGGACAATATTCTTGCATGTGTTATGAAGATGGGACTGTTGTAGATGATTTATTTTACTATGAAGAGCGTGAAAATCTTTTTAGGATGATAGTTAACGCTGCTAATATCGAAAAAGATTTTCAGTGGTTGAATGACCATATCAAAACACAAAAAGTGGAAGTTCAAGACGTTTCATCAGAACGATGTCGTTTAGCCTTTCAAGGTCCAAAATCTGATGAATTACTTCAACCACTTGTTAATATAGATCTTTCTAAAATTAAAAGATTTTATTTTGTACATTGTAAGCTTAATGATATGCCAATTTTTTTGGCTAGAACTGGTTATACTGGTGAAAGAGGATTTGAAATGTCCTTTGATAAACAGTACTCAGAAACAGTTTGGAACGCTCTAATTAGGACAGGAGCAAGTCCCGCTGGATTAGGCGCGAGAGATTCATTAAGATTAGAAGCCTGTTATTCATTATATGGACATGAAATTAGTGATAAAATCACTCCTATTGAAGCGGGATTAAATTGGTTAGTGAAACTTAAGGAAGGGATTGATTATATTGGCAAGAAAAATTTATTACATCAGAAATCTAAGGGTACTGAAAGAGTTTTAGTAGGATTAAACCTATTAGATAAAGGAATTATCAGAGAATCTTATAAAATATATAAAAGTGGAAATGAAATCGGATATGTAACTTCTGGAGGCTATTCCCCTACTCTTAAAAAAACAATTGGATTAGGGTTAATTAAAACTCAATATAAAGAAATTGGTACAGAAATAGAGATTGAAATCCGTGGAAAACTATTAAAGGGAGTAATTGTTTCTATACCCTTTTACCGAAATGTATAATTGAAATAATAAAACTAAAGAAAATGTGAAAGCTAATGAGTTATGAATTCCCTGGTGATTTGTTGTACACAAAAACCCATGAGTGGGTAAGAATTAAAGAATATATAGCCACAATAGGTATTACTGATTATGCTCAACATCAATTAGGTGATGTAGTTTTTGT
Organism: Candidatus Thorarchaeota archaeon; assembly: GCA_048882645.1. Taxonomy (GTDB): domain Archaea; phylum Asgardarchaeota; class Lokiarchaeia; order Sigyniarchaeales; family SOKP01; genus Loki-b32. The sequence goes on along the minus strand of JBHLRJ010000002.1, from coordinate 78,239 downwards.
GGAACTCCCCAATGTAGGAATGGTTTTTGAAAAAGGGAGTCATGCTGGAGAAATTGAATCTGTAAAAGCTGTAGGAGATATTATCATGCCCTTGTCAGGAGAAATAATAGATATAAATGAAAGTCTTGCTGATAAACCAGAACTTTTGAATAATTCTCCTTATAATGAAGGCTGGATGATAAAGATTAATTTTTCTCATATTAACGAAATTGACGATCTCTTATCATTAGAAGAATATAAAGACATTGTTAAATCAGAAGAACAATAATCTTTTTTTTTATTTATTCGTTAATTTTATTCTTGATTACTAAATAATTGAGTTGTTTAGATTGGATTTTGTACCCCACGATAATAAAACAATTAATGAAATGTTAAATGTTATTGGTGTAAATTCTATAGAGGAGTTATTTCGAGATATTCCTAAGGATTTGATACTAAAAAAGCTAGATCTACCCCCAGGATTGCCCGAACCTGATTTATTTCATCATTTAGAAGAAATTTCTAAAAAAAATAGGAATTACTCCAGTTCTTTTCTAGGCGCAGGCTGCTATTTTCATTACATACCTGCCCTAGTTAATTTTGTTATTTCTAGATCCGAATTTTATACATCTTATACTCCATATCAAGCAGAAGCGAGCCAAGGGTATTTACAGGCTATTTATGAATATCAAACAGTAATATCACAATTAACTCAAATGGATGTTGCTAACGCGAGTATGTATGATGGATCTACCGCTCTTGCTGAGGCAGCTATTATGGCTACTCTAATTACTAATAAAAAAGTGGTAATTTTACTTGAAGGTATTCACCCAGAATATATAGAAGTTGTTAAAACATATTGCTGGGGGCAGGGGATAAATATAAAAATGGCAACTGAAGAAAATCTCTTTGATCTATTAGATGAAGAAGTAGCTGCTCTACTCTTCCAGAGTCCTAATTTTTTTGGTGATATCGAGGATGTGACAGAATTAGTTAAGAATGTAAGAGATCACTCCCCTAATTGTCTAATGATACAAGTTATGACAGATCCAACTTGTTTAGGTATATTAAAACCACCAGGATCTACGGATATTGACATTTTTGTGGCTGAGGGGCAGTCTTTTGGGATACATCCTTCTTTTGGAGGTCCCGGGTTAGGAATATTTACTGCTAAAAAGAAATACTTAAGAAAAATACCAGGTAGATTAATTGGAAAAACTAAAGAAATTAGAGGAATCCGAGAAGGTTTTATATTAACTCTCCAAGCACGCGAACAACATATTCGAAGAGAAAAGGCAAGTTCAAATATTTGTACAAATCAAGCCCTCTGTTCTTTAGCAGCATTAGTTTATTTATTGGCAATGGGGAAAACAGGTTTAAAGGAAATCGCTACTCAAAACTTTCAAAAGGCACATGCAGTTAAATCTTTACTTGGTAAGATTCCTGGTTATAAAATTATTAATAAAAAACCTACTTATAATGAATTCTTAGTTCAATGTTCTAATGTGGATGCTCTGATTAGTGAATGTAAAAACCGTGACTTACTCCCTCCATTAAAAATCTCAGACTACTACTCAAATATGGAAAATATTGCTTTAATCTGTGTTACTGAACTGAATTCAAAATCTTCGATTGAAACATTTATTGAAAGTGCCCAATCTGCATTGAAGAAAAATACTGGAGGTGAATCATAGTGGATTCTAACATAAGCATGATCTTCGAAAAAAGTACCGATCAAAAACTAAGAAATTATGTGCCAAAAATGGATATAGAGGGTATTGATATTCAAAAAATTCTGCCTAAACATTTACAAAGAACTGATATTCCTATTCCCAACATTCCAGAAATTGAAATTGTTCGTCATTTTATTAAGTTAAGCCAAAAGAATTATGGGGTAGATTCTGGAATTTATCCCCTTGGTTCATGCACAATGAAATATAATCCTAAAATAAATGAAATCGTTGAAAGACTCCCAGGATTCACACAAATCCATCCGCTTCAAGATGAAAATCATGGCTCTCTTGAATTGTTATATAATATATCGAAACTTTTAGGAGAAATTACAGGTATGGATGGATTTACTCTTCAACCAGCTGCAGGTGCTCACGGTGAATTAGTTGGGTTACTAATAATTAAAAAATATTTTGAAAATGAGGGAGTTATAAAAAATAAAATTATTATTCCTGATTCTGCGCACGGTACGAACCCTGCATCAGCCAAAATGGCAGGATTTTCAACTATAGAACTAAAATCAAATGAATATGGTGAAGTACCTCTTGATCAATTAGAATTTTCCATGCAAGAAGGCGATGTTGCAGGAATTATGCTAACAAATCCTAATACATTGGGAGTTTTTGACAGGCAAATAAAAAAAATCACACAAATCGTACACTCTAATGGTGGGCTATGTTATTATGACGGAGCAAATTTAAATCCGATGTTAGGAATCTGTCGTCCAAGAGATATGGGTTTTGATATTGTCCATCTAAATCTACACAAAACATTTTCAACTCCACATGGGGGAGGAGGACCAGGTGCAGGTCCGATAGGCGTTACGGATAAATTAATATCATTTCTCCCAGAACCCTGTATAATATCTACAAAAAAAGGTTTAATGTGTCAACCAACTAATCCAAACTCTATTGGACGAATAAAGGCATTTTGGGGTAACTTTGGAATAATTGTTAGAGCCTACGCATACATTTTGGCATTAGGTGCAGAAGGGCTAAAAAGGGTGGGGAAAATTGCAGTTCTCAATGCAAATTATTTAAGAGTTTTATTACAACAAAATTTTACCCTTCCCTATAACCGAGTATGTCAACATGAATTTGTGATTTCTAATCGTGGTATACCTAATGAAATAACTACTGAAGATATTGCTAAAAGAATTCTTGATTATGGGATCTATGCTCCGACAATTTACTTTCCCTTAATAGTTCAAGGAGCTTTAATGATAGAACCAACTGAAACAGAGTCAAAAACTTCATTAGATTACTTTGTAAATGTAATGAATAAAATATATGAAGAAGCAACTATTAGTCCTGAATTACTAAGAGAAGCACCTCACAATACTCCTGTAAGTCGTTTAGATGCAGTACTTGCTGCCAGAAACCCAATATTACATGATTAATACCAGTTTTTAATTAATTTATAACACTCTATGTTAATATAAGTCTTCAAGTAGATACAGAATATATTAAAGAACTGAGCAAATTTCATTATGAAATTCTGTCCGGAATGCGATAACCTTCTCTATCCTAAAGGAAATTTGCTTTACTGTAAAACTTGTGGCAAAAGATATATTAAGAAGGAGAAAAAAATAAAAGAAGAGCTAAAAAGTATCACATCAAAAGAAAAAGATAATAAAATTCAAATTGTACCCAACAACGATATAGAAAAAAATTCTATTAGTAGTAGGATTAGTAGTAGAGTTAACAAGATAAAAGATAAAGAATTATATTATCTACATTTCTTTCCATATGAGGAATTTCGAAAGCAACAAGAAAAGATCATAAGAATTATCGAATTAAAGTCATATGATAAAAATATATTTTTGCTAGTTGCTCCAAACGGAACCGGTAAAACGATTATGGCTCTAAGTGGACTTTTACCTCTAACATTTAAAAAAAATCTAAAAATCATATATTTATGTCGAACACATTCCCAAAACGCTAGGGTAATTCGAGAACTAAATAAAATTTCTAATCTTCTGGAGATGGTTAATTTAAACTTAAAAATAAATGGACTTTCTATAAGAGGAAGAAATGAAATGTGCCTAAATGAAACACTTTTAACATTAAAATTGAATCCTAAAGAATCAATGTCCGTTTGTGCAGATTTACGGAAGAATAGAAATTGTAGATACTTTTTAAATCTCTTAAAGAAGAGAAGGGATTTGAAGAAACCAACCGAAATTGCACCCGAACTCCTTAACAAACCAATTGATGCTGAAGAACTTGTTAACTTTTGCAAAGTCGCGAAATTTTGTCCATATTTTTTGAGTAAGTTTCTACTTGAAGAAATGAAAGTGATTGTGTGTAATTATCAATGGATCTTCAATCCTTTTATTCGAGATTCTTTTTTAGATTTTATTGGTAAAGAAATTGAAAATTGTATTTTAGTGATAGACGAGTGTCATAATATTATTGATATAGCAACCGAAGTAAATTCAAGTAGAATAACCCCTTATTTATTAAGATTATGTTTGAAGGATCTTGAGATGTATAGAGCTCCCAGTATAATGCAAGATTTTGTAAAATTTTTACTTGATCATTTAAATGAAAAAAAAGAGATGTTAAAAACTAATGAAAAACCTATAAAGCCAGAAAAACTGTTAGAATTGATAATAAATGAATTACGGGTTACAGATTTAAATGGATTTCAGCTTTTGATTAAAGATCTTCAAGAATTTAGCAACTCTATACATGAAGAACGATTAGCTAACGGAGAAATCTCAAGAGACTATTGTGGATCTGTGTCTGAATTCTGGCAAAAATGGCTAGATACGTTTCCTCTTGAAAATTATTTTTTTAGTTATAATATTAAACAAACAAGTAGAGGACGTTCAATCTCGCTTGAAATAATTGCATTAGATCCCAGAGAAATTACAATTCCAATCTTAAAATCAGTTTATACCTGTTTAAATCTTTCAGGAACAGTAAATCCCTATGTGTACAATAACTTAATGGGCTTGAACGAGTGTGGGAAACGCTACAAAGGAATAATTGCTGATTCTCCATTTGAAAATAAGAACATAAAAGCGATTATTACTGAAGGTGTAGATACTAAAAGAAAAAACAGGACACCAACAATGTTCAAAAAAATGGTTAGGAAAATTGGATCTGTCATTTCTTGTACTCCTGCCAATATAGGGATTTTTTGTGCGTCCTACAAGATACTTAATGGTCTCATTTCTAATGGATTAGAACAAATTGTAAATGATAATAACAAAAGGTTATTTGTTGAACAACCAAGACTAAGTGCTTCTGAAAATGCTTTACTTGTGCAGTCGTTTAAAGAAATTTCTAAATCTAAAGGTGGAGTTTTACTTGGTGTTTGTGGTGGGAGAAATTCTGAGGGAGAAGATTATCCGGGAGATTTTATGAATGCTGTAATTATCGGTGGTTTTCCATTTCATTTACCTACTCCCCGAGTTGAAGCTAAAATCCAGTATTATGATAAAGTATTCAATAAACAAGGTTGGAATCTAGCATATCTATATCCTGCAGTTCAACGGGCAAATCAAGCCTCAGGAAGACCAATCAGAAAGATATCTGACAAAGGAGCTATAGTTTTTATGGATAGCCGATTCAAAGCAAGATATAAATGGATTTCTGAATGGATTAGGAAAGAATTAGAAGTAGTTCCTGATATTCCAAATGCTCTAATCGAAAATCTTACTCGATTTTGGAACTCTTAGCCATTTTTTGTTTTGCTTTAAATCTCAATAGCATAATAGATGCCGCTATTAAAGGAAATATTATCATAATGCTCATAGATATATCATAGTTCTCATTAAAAATTTTAGAAATTTTAAAAACCTTTTATTCTCCTATTATCTTAACATATTTTGAAATATTGATTCTAATTAGATTTCTAACTTTCAAATAAGTTTAAAAGGTAATAGAAGAAATCCATATTAGGAATGAATTTGACGATAAAGATCTCCTAATTTTTTTGAGACAATGCTCCATCGAAAATTATTTTGAACCCTTTTGTAACAATTTTCCTTAATTTTATGGTAATAATCTGGATCTAAAAGTGCTAACGCTTTTAGAATCTCATCAGGAATTTGATTTACCATTTCTAACATTTCTTCCTCATAAATCGACTCTTTAATTTTTACTTTCTTAGAAATTTGCTCAAGGAATAAAAGGGAAATTAAGGCTTCAGAAAATTGGGAACTATTGTCCTTTTCAATCAGAATTCCAGTTCCAATTTCCCAAAAATTCCTAATATCTATAACGGTTTCTTGAAATCCTCCAACACGTGTTGCGATGATAGGAAGTTTTGATGACATTGCTTCTAAAGCATTAATGCCAAATGGTTCCCATCGTGATAATGCACAATAAACATCTGCAGATAGATGAGCTAAATAATAAATATCGGATGCTACTCCAAAAATAATTCTAAGATTTTCTGGATATCTTTGCACTATTTGAGCATACAGTTTTATTTCATTTAAGCTATAATCCGTAGGCAACATAAAAAATAGAAATTTCACATTTGGAACGATTTTAATTATATCAGGAATCGCTTCAAAAATTGTTTCAAACCCTTTTTGTTGAGACATTCTTCCAGTTGTGATAACTAATGGCCCTGTATCCTCAAAAGCACTTACACTCCCGTTTTTCATGAATTGTTCGTCATCTGACAGTTCTCTTATCATATCGAGAACTTTCTTAGAGCGGATTATAGGTCGTTCATCCAAATTCGCTATTTTATAAGTTAATAGGAATTTTTTCATATCTGATATAGTGTACTCTTCTGCATCAGGGATATTTAATATCTTACGTATTTCTTTGCCACAATTTATTGAAATCTGTTCACTGATTTCGTCATAATCCCAGTCACATCCATCGTAAACAAAATCAGACTTAAATTCAATTAAATTTTTGCCACAGTTTGGAATAATATCAGAAATCAAATAAGACTGACTCACTGTTGTCACTTTATCACAGACAATTGCTCCTACTTTTTCTACAGTAGGAGGTTGCCCAATACTGAGTGAAAATATTTCATTTAAATTTAAAAATTTATAGCCATCACTTAATGATATTTTAATAGGAGTGTTATCAATTCCGCATGCATAATAGAAATTATTATTATATCGTGGCCAAGTTAAAAGGTGAATCGTGATTAATGAATATATATCAAGCCCATTTTTGTTTAATAGTTGTTTTATCGCGATGTAAGGTATTACCGCATGATAGTCATGTAAATGAATGATATTAGGTAAATCTTCTTTCTGGGAGTTGATTAAATAATCAATATAAAAACGAGCACCTAAGCTAAATAAACAAATTTTCCCATTAAGAGTCTCGGGGTTATAGACAGTAGAATCATCAATATATTTGCTTGTAAACGAATTTCCTCCTGATAGAAGAATGATATTAACATTATCTATAACTGTCTTATAAAAAGATATTTCATAGGTGTTTTCTGATTCTTTTATCCCTATGTCTGAGGGATTTATTTTTCCAACACAACTTATAGGAAATTTGGTAAATGAATAATCCTCCTTAAGTTTGGAAATTTGGCCATGAGATGGCATAAAAACGGTAATTTCGAATTCATTGCTAAGATACTTAGCTTGGTTTGCTGGTACTTCACCTAGCCCCCCTACTTTTATTATACCTGAGTACTCGAAGGTAAATATCCATACTTTAATTTTTTTCATCACAATGCTTCAGTCATTATTATAAAATTGTCTTTGATTAAATTTAGTTTGGAATTCAAAACAAAATTCAATTAAAATATAATCAAATTCAACAAAAAAAGATTTTTATAAAAATTTATTCAAATAATTGATAAAAATCTGCAAAATACAACAAGTAAATATTTTGGGAGATATATTATAAGATATTACCTTTTTTGAAAATAGGTAGGTCAAATTATATTAATTGTAAAGGAAAAGTGTGATATGACCAATAAAGAAGTTATTAATGCCGGAATTTCTAAAGCTGGGCCTTACAATCTTGGTATAAAAGCGGGTAATTTCATTTTTATTTCAGGCCAAGTTGCCGATCCCGAAGTTAATGGTATAAAAGAACAGACTTCAATTGCTTTAAAAAAAATTAAAAAAATAATAGAATCTGGTGGAGCAGAGGTCTCTAATATTGTTAAAACTACGGTATATTTAAAAAATATATCAGACTTTAAGGAGATGAATAGTGCTTATAAGGATTTTTTTATTCAAAATGGTGTTTACGAAAAATTTCCCGCAAGATCTACTGTGCAGGCTGTTTGTCCCCTTCCAAATGGATTGGTTGAAATTGATGCGATTGCGGTATTATAATAAATTACTTTAGATTTAATTGAAAATGATGCAGAGAAAGTATATTATTTTAAATTCAAAAGATACCTGTGCTACAAGTTTAGAAGATATACCTCAAGGCACTCAGATAAAAATCTTAGAAAAAACCATTGTTATTACCCAAAAAATTCAAATGGGTCATAAGTTTGCTTTAAATGATATTAATAAAGGTGATAAAATTATCAAATATGGTGAAATTATTGGTATCGCTACTGCAGATATAAAAAAAGGAGAGTGGGTTCATACGCATAATATTACAAGTTCCTATTTGGAGGTCAAAACAGATGAATAATGAATTTATGGGTTATTTTCGTTCAAATGGCACAGTTGGGATTCGAAATAAAATAGTTGTTATATCATCTGTCCTCTGTGTTAACACAATAGTCCGAAGAATAGCAAATGAAATAGATAATGCTGTAGCAATTACACATCCTCTAGGATGTGGTCAGATGGGAAGAGATTTTTCAAACACATTTAATGTTCTAGCAGGTTTAGCAATTAACCCTAATGTTTATGGGGCGTTAATTGTAGGATTAGGATGCGAAAATCTTAAAAGTGGTCGTTTAGCTGAAAAAATTAAAAAATCGAAAAAACCAGTAGAATTTTTCGATGTACAGGACGTGCAAGGAGGTACCCCTAATGCAATTGAAAAAGGTGTAAAGATTTGTATGAGATTGGCAGCAGAAGCTCGCGAAGTCAAGAAAGAAAAATTTGACATTCCATATTTGACTTTAGGCTTAGAATGTGGAGGATCTGATTCCATTTCGGGGATTACAGCAAATCCTGCAGTCGGTATTGTATCTGATAAAATTGTTGATCTAGGTGGCACATCGATTCTTCCTGAGTATACAGAATGGATTGGTACTGAGCATTTATTGAGTGCAAGAACTATAAATGAAGATGTAGCTGGAAAAATTTTAAGCCCTATAAACAGATTCTTAGAAAGAACGATGCAACGTGGAATTGATTTTCGGGGGACTCAACCCACTCCTGGAAATATAGAAGGTGGCTTAAGTACTATTGAAGAAAAATCATTGGGGACAGTCGCAAAAGCAGGAAAATCATCTATACAGGGAGTGATTTCATATTCTGATAAACCAAAAGGAAAAGGATTATGGTTAATGATTGAACCAGGATTAGATGTTGAGTCTATGACAGGTCTCGCTGCGGCTGGAGCCCAAGTAATAATCATGACAACTGGTCGAGGGTCTCCTTGTGGGAATCCCATATCTCCAGTCATTAAGATATGTGGAAACCCAAAAACATGTGATTGGATGGCCAGTAATATTGATGTAGATGCCAGTATGATTATCACTGATAATAAATCTATTGAAGATGTATCTCGGATCTTATGGAATAAACTGATAGAGACTTGTAATGGAGAAAAAACAAAATCAGAACTGTTAGGCTTTGAAGAAGATATTGCTATATGGCGTGGTAATTAGAGTCGACCTTTTTATATTGATTAGACCTATAGCTTTGAAAAAAATAAAGATTTAAAGGATATTAAGAAATGTGTGATACCTTAATTGCCCTTCGCAATTCCACTAGTGATAATTCTGTAATTTTCGGTAAAAATAGTGATAGACCTTTTGATGAGGTTCAATTAATTTCTTATGCCCCTAGATTAAAATTTTCTAAAGGAGAAGAAGTTAAGTGTACTTACATTTCGATTCCTCAAGTCGAGGAAACTGCAGCTGTAATATTAAGCCAACCTTGGTGGATGTGGGGAGCTGAAATGGGTGTTAATGAGTATAGTGTCGTAATAGGAAATGAAGCGGTATATACTCTAGAACCATTAAATGAAACTGGTTTGTTAGGAATGGACTTAGTGAGGTTAGGTCTCGAAAGAGGACGTACCGCAAAAAGGGCAATGGATTTGATCATCGAATTATTGGAGACATATGGTCAAGGTGGAGGTTGTGCTTATAACGATCCTAGTTGGCTATATCATAATTCTTTTATAATTGCAGATCCCCATGAAGCTTACGTATTAGAAACTGCTGATAGGTGGTGGGCAGCTGAAAAAGTAAAAAGTGTAAGATCAATATCGAATAATCTCTCCATTCAAGGTAAAGGAGACTTTCGAAGAGATGGGATTATTGAACATGCTATTAATAAAGGATATTGTTTAAGTGAAAATGATTTCAATTTTGCTTCTACATTTTCCGGATCTTCCGTCTCTTCTTTACCATCACCTAATTCAAGAGAGGGAAAAGCTCGTTTATTATTAAAAGAAAATGTTGGTAATATTACTCTAAATATGATGATGGAATTTTTAAGAGAACATCAAGCAGGTATATGCATGCATGGAGGTTTTGAATCTGTAGGTTCACAAATTTCTCATCTATTTGAAGAAGATAGATCTGTGCATTGGTTTACAGGAACTACACTTCCCTGTGTGAGCATATATAAGCCTTATACCTTTCCTATCGAGGGTCAAAAATACTATCGTCCAGGACCATATTCTAAAATTAATAATGACTGGTTTTGGTGTAAACACTCAAGATCCAAACCTATAAAGAGAAAAGAAGAGATGAAAAATATTGAAAATTCTCTTGTAAATAAAATACTACAATTAATTAGTCAAAAAGATGAAGTTCCTGAACGAGTATTTATGGAAAAAGCAAAAATGTTGAATTTAGAAGCATGGAATATCACTTATGAGATAGTTAATTCTTAAAAGCATTTCTCTAATGTTTCTTTAAAAAGAAAGTTATTTTTCAATAAAACTTAATAGTTTAAGAGTATTTTTACTTTTAAGATATTACTATAAAATCTTCTTTTAGATTACTAACAATGTCGATAAGCAAATTAGATATTTTGGGAATGGAAGGAGCAATCTCAAACTATAAAAGAGGTCGCCATACAACTCACCAGAAACATTGTGTCATCGTTTTTCCAAATATTAAAACAAGAAAGGCTGCTAATAAACTTATCGGTAGAACGGTTGTGTGGGTAAGTCCGACTGGAAAGGAATTAAAAGGCGTGATAACACGTGCTCATGGAAATAATGGAGCAGTAAGAGCACATTTTAAAAAAGCTGGTGTACCCGGACAAGCTCTAGGGCAAAAAGTCAAAATAATAAAATAATGGTAGAATTGTTCAAATAATTTATATGTTCAGATTTTTCTAATTTCTATTGCACATGTCACGAATTTGTGTAATTCTCTTCCAAAGCCAATGAGATAAAAAGCCTTCCCTATAAATTATACCTAGATATTACATGATACATAGATCATATACTTATTTTAGTAGTATAGTCAATCTACTAGTTTTGAAAAGCGATTTGTAAAGATTTTTGAATTTATTAGGTTGGGTAAAAAACTTAAAAATGTCAGACCAAATTTGCAGAGTTTGTCAAAGGTATGTGAAATTAACCTATTATTGCGATGATTGTGGTGCTAATTGTTGCTCTGACTGCCTGCATGAGAAAAAGGTCGAATTCTATTCTTGCCAAGACTGTAATTCAAAGAATTTAGAAATTTCTGGTTCCGAAAAAAAGAAAACCTGTAAAGAGTGTGGAAATGAGAATATTGTTAAAGTAAAACAGCTCATAAAATCATGTCCAAAATGTGGATCTCATAAAATAATAAATGTTTATGAGAAAAAGGAGGAATTGGAAAAAAATTTCTTAGAGCTAATTAAGAACTCCCGTTTTTTTATTAATCCCTTAAGAGCTGTGCTAGAAAACCTATTTTCTTTACAACAGGAAATCAAAAGCGCGAGGTCTCCCCCTGTTAGATGTTATCACTTTCCAAAAATGGAATCTGATTTATTAGGCCTTTTCAAGTTGTTTATTTATGTACAAAGTACTTTACACGATAAAATCACTGGTCATTTTCAACAACTAGTGTTATATAAAGAATATTTCTTCGATATCTATACCCAACCTAACACTAGTATAACAGTTATAGAGGGAATCTTCGAAGGTCTCATCCGGAGTTATAACGCTATAAATGATTTCGTTTTAAATAATGTAAAGACCTTTAATGAGAGTATCGAATCATATGGTCAAAATCTAAGATTTATCAGAAAAATAAGCGAATATTTTTCTACATATAGGAAATTTCTTAAGTTAGCAGAAAAAGAAAAGCCAGTATATGCAATTCACGCAAAATTGTCTAATGGGTTAGATACAGAACAAAAGTACAAGAAAGATAGTGGAATATTATTTATCACTAACTTAGATTTATCTTTTGTTCATAAATATGGTTTAAGAAAGAAGAAATTAATAACAACTTTTAAAGCTCCGGTTCGAGATTTAATTAAAATAAGAGAGAGGGGAAAAGTTTTCAAAAAACTATACCTTGAATTTGAGTATGGTAAATATGAATTTACTTTACCTCCTAAAGCAATTCCAAGAGTTGTAGAGTATATTCTTTTAGCAAGAACTTTTGATGAAAGTACTATTTATGATGAAAAATCCGCAAAAAAGCTCCAAAACATCGATATAGAGGTAAACTCCCTAGAGAAATTCATCGAGGAAAGTATAAATTCTTTCTTTAGTTTAAAATGTCAATATAACAAAGGTTACGAAAGTGCTAGTGAATATATTCAGGGAATTTCCCAAACAAGGAACTTTAATCCTCATCAAAATCAAAATCTTGAATATCAAAATCGAAATCAAGGGATTGCTCATCCCAATCCTAATACCGGACAATATTGGTCCAATAAACCCCCTACTCAAAATATAAATCCTTATCCTGAACCAAGATATTATTCTTATATTCCTCCCAATCAAACGCAACAACTTGGATTTGTAAATAATTATAGAGAACTTAACAATCAATATCAAGGACCCTTACTTGATGAAAGTAAATTTTTTATACAGAATCTTTATAATCCTAATAGATATCAGAATTATAATCCTCGCAATGTGAATCAAAACGATACTTTCCTACATCAAAATGATGATTCCATTTTGTCACGAATCATGGGAAATAATCCTAATTCTTATCAATCTTACCCGAATTCAGTTAATTCACGTATTTTATCTGAAGGAAATAATTCTATGTTTCAAGAATATACTAAAAATCATCTAACAGAATTGTTTAATCGTAATCAACCGATAGAACAGCAGTCTTATCGACAAAAAAGAGAGTTATTTAAGTTGGATCGGGAAAAAAATGAAAAATTGCTTGAATTGGAAAAAGAAAGATATAGTCTTAAAGCAACACTTAAAAAACTTGAAACTAAATTTGACCAAGGTTCCATAAGTGAAAGTGATTACTTTAGGACTTTCAGAAATTTAAATAAAGAGATCTATCTCATTGACAACAAAATCCAAGATTTACAGCAGAAATTAGAGGAATTAAAATCATTGAAGCAGAGTAGTAGAAGTTTTGATAATAAAGGATTTTATAGTTAGTTCTTCATCAATGTATATTTATGCAGAAATTGCATATTTATACAATCCACCTTTATATTCTATTAATTTTTATAGATAATATGGACTGTCCTTTCAGTACTGTAGTAGGAAGTTGGCCTGTAAGTAATACGAATGAGAACATGGTAAAAATTTTTACTGAGTTAATTCAAATTGGCATAGATTATCCCTGTTATCCGCAATTAATTTCAATGATAGATCAATTTTTATCACCCCTCGCAGAACAAGTTACTCAATTATATAAAATTGATAATAGGTTTTACCTATCTAATGAATTTGATATCCCTAAAAAACCAATTGCCTTACAATATGGAGATTTTATTACGAAATACTTTAAGGAACAGCCACATCTCTTAGAAAAGGTCAAAGGTACAAAAGCTTGTTTAACAGGACCATTAACATTAGCAACTGAAATTGTATTGAACGGAGATATTGCTAAAGGGATCAAACCTCGCATTTTCTCAGAACCCAGAGCAATAATGGTAGAGTGGGTTGTTGAAAAGTTAGCGAAAATTATGAAACAATTAGGGAAAGCGTATAATGATATGGGGATAGATATTATTTCGATGGACGAGCCGATCCTTGGATTTTTAGTTGGTAGAAAAGTATTGTTTCATTCAGAAGATTTCATCATAAACATTTTAAATAAATCAATCTCTGAAATAAAAACACTCTCTTCGATTCATGTATGTGGTAGAATAAGCCCTAACTGCCGTGATTTACTCTTAAAGACGGACGTAAAAATACTGGACCATGAGTTTAAAACTAATGAAGAAAATTTTGATATCTTTCAAAAAACACACCTTACAACTTCAGATAAATATTTAGCACTTGGTACAGTAAAATCCAAATTTCTACCAGTGGAAGGATGTGATATCAATGATTATGTAGAAAGCGTTAGCTCTCTTGAGGCTTATATTAGAAAAGCTTATAAATTGTATGGTAGAGATCGTTTAATAATTAAACCAGATTGCGGATTTCTCCCCTTAATTGACTCTTTTGGTGAAAAAATAGGTTATGAAATAACCATAAGAAAGATAAAAAATATGGTTCAAGCTCTAAATAACACTACAAAATAGTAATTTGTTAAAAACTAAGAAAAATAAGTCTGTTTTTATATCCTTGATGATCTAGCTTTGGAGTTCCTTTTTTAACTTCTCAATTTCGTCTTGTAATCTTTGTTTTGATTTCTCTTCAACTATTTCATCCTCATATTCAGGAATGTATTGTAAATCATCTGCAGGTATTTCAGGCATGGTTCCTCCTTGTTCAAGAAGCATTTCTGTTTCAAGTTGATTTAACTCATCAGTCACATCAATCGCTAGATCGATCTCTGGATCACCTGCCAAAATATCTGCTGCTTCTTCAATTTCAGCAACATAAGCTTCAGAATCTTCAGCAATCTCAGCAACTTTTGCGGGGGATGCCTTCGTAGCTATATATTCTAGTTCATCACGAATTCCACTGAATATATCACCGGTTTGACTTATAAGCTGTCCCTCTTCAATTGCTCCAATTTGACGTTCGATTTTAGCTCTAATATTATTTGTCCTATCGACTTTAGCATTATAAGACTTGTATTGAATAAGAAAATTTTTTGCTCGATCTTTTTCCCCACGTTTCAATGCAATTTTCGCATTCTTCCTACTTATCTCTGCACGTCTGCTATAATTTTTATTAATTAGGTTCAATCTTTGAATATGGCTTTTTGCTTTTGAAATCAAGTCATCTTTTTCTTTTCCTTTTCTTGGAAATAATTTTTTCTTAAGTGCCAATGTTGGTTTTCAACTCTTTTTTTATATTTATAATGAAAATATTAACTTAAAAATTTAATAATTACTAATGTAATATATTAAAATAATTTCTATAAAAAAAAACTTGCATAGTCCAAAATCTAGGAATTTAACCACATGAAAAAAATAATATTAAGTTTTAGAACTAAACAGGATAATTTTAAAGAATTAGTTCAAGAAGCGTTCAATAAGGATGTCTTAAATTTTCTGATTTCAAAAGAAACATATTCTGAATTTAATAAAATTGAACGGCTTAAGCTTTACACTAGAGATCTTACTATACCAACCAATTATCTTATTACTAAAAGCAAGGAAGAACTAGATGAAATGCTTATGAATGAGAAATTTTCAGAATGTTCTATTGGATTTTATAAGGAGATAACCTCTAAGGAAGATCAGCAAGAGATAGTCGCTCTCGCAAAAAGTAGTCAAGTTGATTTTATTATTGTAAAAGCACGAGATTGGAAAATTATCCCGTTTGAGAACCTTATAGCAGAAATGCATAAAACTGATACTGAATTAATTGCAGAAGTAGAGGACGTAAAAGAGGCTGAACTAATGGGAAAAACTATGGAAATTGGTGTTGATGGAATTCTTATTACTCCAAAAAGTCCCAATGATATTATTGAACTTAAGAATTTATTATTTACTACATTTCATATTGAACTTACTACAGCAAAGGTGATCAGAATTGAGAATATCCCTGAAGCTGAGAGAGTATGTGTAGATACAACATCACTTCTTAAAATGGGAGAAGGTCTTCTAGTAGGATCAACCGCCGCGGGATTTAGTTTAATACATTCTGAAACCTTTGAAACGGAGTTTGTTGCATCTAGACCTTTCAGAGTCAATGCAGGAGATGTATCTGCGTATGTAATAGTTCCTGATGAAAATCCTGACAAATTATATCGTACTAAGTATTTAAGTGAATTGAAGGGTGGAGATAAAGTTTTAGCAGTTACCAGTAAAGGTGAAGCTAGAATTATATCCATAGGAAGAGTTAAAATTGAAACTCGACCAATGCTAAGATTTGAAATGGAAGCCTTTACAGGCAATAAAAAAATACATATTAGTTGTATATGTCAAAATGCCGAGACAATCCGCTTAGTTGGAGAAGATGGTAAAGCTAGATCTGTTGTTGACATTAAAGTTGGAGATAAGATTTTAGTCCATATCGGACCTGGAGCAACACATTTTGGCACAGCCATTAAAGAAACAATTATTGAGAAATAATTTGGGAATACAAATATTGACAAAAATTTGTTTCACTCATATTCTACTACTGAAATAGATTGTGGAAAATTTATTCGAAAGAAAATTATTAGTTTAATTCTAAATTTAATTTAATATATTTGAAAATTAAAAAGATTTAATTTTTAATGGGGTAATTATTTTCTATGGTAACTTACTGGGCTCCCTTATTACACATTTATCAACCTCCTACACAGGACCTTAAAGTTTTAGATCTAATAAATAAAGAGTGCTATAAGCCATTATTCTCTTTACTGGAAGAATATGATAATGCAAAATTTTGTTTAAATATCAATGGTGTTCTAATTGAGTTGTTATATGATTTTGGTTTATCAGACACTATGGAACTATTGAAGAATTTAGTTTCTGAGAAAAAAATTGAAATTGTAGGAACCGCGAAATTTCATCCTATCCTTCCATTAATTCCAAAAAATGAAATGCAACGTCAGATTGAAATGAACGAAGAAATTAATCAGAGAGAATTTGATCAATGGCAGAAAAAAGGTTTTTTCCCTCCGGAATTGGCAATCTCTGAAAGTCTTGTTACATTAGTTCAAAAATTAAAATACAAATGGATAATTATGAGTGGAATTGCTTGCCCTGTTGATTGGCCCTATAATAAAATTTATAATTCCCCTAATGGTCTTCAGCTTTTTTTCAGAGATGAGATAATCAGCAACAAAATCGCTTTTAATGATATTTCTCCTAAAGAATTCGTGAAATCATTGAAACAAATTTTCCAACAAGAAAAAAGCCCTAAAATAAAAAAGGATAAAGAAATTGATAAATATGTTATCACCGCTATGGATGGTGAGACATTTGGGCATCATATTAAAAATTTTGAAAAAACTTTTCTAAAAAAGGTATTAGATTCCATTATTGAAGAAAAACAGATAGAAATTTTGTCTATTTCAGAATTGGATCAATACTTCCCAATGAGTCCAAAGAATGTTGTACCACGTGAATCGAGTTGGAGTACAACATCTGAAGATCTTCAGTCCAATATCCCATTTCCTCTATGGAAGCATCCAGATAACAATATTCATAAATATTACTGGAAGATTATGAAAAGTCTAAATAATTTAATGAATTTAGCAGATAACCTTGACTTAGCATCAAATAGGGATGTTGAGAATTATTATACTACCGCTCGATTTTTCTATAACCAGGGTGTCTATTCCTGCCCCGTATGGTGGGCAAACCCACAAAACGGAATGTGGAGCCCAAATTTAATTTATAAGGGAATTGAGCTATTAATGAAAGCGGCACTTAATGCTCAAATGGCACTAGTTCATGCCGGAAAATCAGATTTAGGTGAAGCATTTTTTGATTCTGTATCATATTATCATGGATTGTGCTTGATGGAATTATATAATATTACAAAAGAACACTTGAAAAAGAAAAAGGAATAAAAATTTCATGACAATCTATTTTCTGAAATTAGGTTATTCAGTACGTTATTCCACTCCTCTAGATACTTTATATACCATGCGGAGGAGTCTATTTCCCCATTTCATTTTTAAAAACTACCTCTAAAAGAGGTCTAAACACTGATTTGTGCAAATATGATTTTGGATTCTTAATCTCAACCATAGCAGATACAGGAATCAATAACTCTTTCTTCGGTTTCCACATCCCAAAAAATAATTCACTTTCAGTCAGAAGTAGAACGCCGTTACCTCGAACTTTCATTGCTCCTAATGATTCTTGCCCAAAAAAATTTACCATATCATCAAAAATAAGAATCTCTTCATCCCGTTATTTCTCATGGATTTCATTAATTCTCTTTTTAAATAATTTTTTTAACATGATTTAATTTCCATCAAATTAAGTTATTCCTTCGTCAAACAAATATAATCATAAATTATTTAATCCGTAGTTTATATATAAAACCAAATATAATTTTTTTAAAGGATTATAAAAAAATCAATTAATTTAATTATTCCCAAACAATTGGTTAAAGATGTCAGAGGAAGACAAGAAGAAAATTAAGTTCTGTGTATTTTGCGGCAAGGAATTTTCGGATGCCGAATCTGAATTGACTTATTGTCCTAAATGTGGTAAACTAATAGTGAAACTTGAAGGTACTGAAAAATCAACTGAAAAATCAATTTCTCAGAAATCAATTTCAGTCCCGCGTACTGAAATTTCACGAAAATGTCCTGGTTGTGGGTCCATTATAACCTCTACCATTCTAAACCAGTGCCCAATATGTGATACCGTACTGGAAAAAGTTCCAGATGTAGAAAAGGTTGCTGTTCAAAAAAAACCAGGCTTTATATTCACAGATAAAAGAAGACTCGAACCTGAACAAAAATTCCTTTTAAAAACAGATAAATGGAATCTAAAAGAAGGGCTGAATGTTTTTTTTACTTGTATATATGTGTATATAATTGTTAATTTTCTAATTTACTTTCTTCTGATCTTTCAAGGAGGAGATCTTCCTCAAAGTATTCTAACATTTCTTATAAGTAGGATTCCTGAAATACTATTTTTCATTTATCCCCTATATTATATAAGAAGTAAACATCACAGTTTTAAAAAATTAGGATTTCCAAGAGGTTCAAAAAAAATTACTATTAGTATTTTCATTGGTTTACTTGGAACTTTTATTTTGATATTACTTGATCTTTTACATAGTTCTTTAATTGATGCTCTAGCTCAAGTTGGATGGGATTTTTTTAATACAGAAGCTCAGATTGCATTGACGAATCAAATTATTAGAGATGCTGGTTTTTTATGGGTTTTCTTGCTTACCACCCTAATGGTCGTTGGATCTTTTTCTATGGAAGTGGTGTTTAGAGGAGTACTACATAATACTTTAAAACAAAAATATCGAAATCATATTTATGTAATATTATTAGTAGCATTGGGATATTCAGTTTTAATGGTGGCATTTTATCCAAATCCTACTTTTTTCCTGTTCAACTTTTTAGGATTTGTTATCTTGGGAATAATTTATGAAGTAACCGATGGAAATATCTATAGTACTATTATAGCAAGTATAGCTTATACCATCCTTTCAATGATCTTAGTGTTTTTTTAATCCTTAACTTTTCATTACACCTTCAATATAAAATTTTAATAATAACGAAAATCAATAATCTCTAGAATTATTTTTAAATGCCACTGCATTATTTAATTGATAAAATTGTATTAGGCAGGAGCAAAAGGATTGAATAAGACTTTTTATAGGAACAAAGGTTCGAAGGACAATATTGTAATATCCCTTGCTGGTGCTCACGGCGTAGGAAAAACGACTGTCTTCAATCTTTTTAAAAAAATACTTCGAGATAATAATAAATTTAAATTTTTTCCAGAAAGATATGTAAAAAAACCTCCATTTCCCTTTGGGTCTTCTGATAAACAAATTGGATTTAGAAGTGAAATTCATTTTCTTCAACAACTTATCAAGAGAAATCAGAATATTATTAATTTTGATAATCGATATAACGGAAGAATTCTCATCTTAGATAGAACTCCTTTATGTGTGCTTATCTATTCAAAAAGTTTAAATCTTAAAGAGAAGGATTATAACCTTATTCTTGATACATATCAATCAATTAAGTGGAAAGAAGATTATATTATATACTTAACTGCGGATCCTGATATAATATTAAAAAGGATAATCCAAAGAGGCTCATTAGATAAATTAAGAAGAGAATGGAATGAAGATGATATGACCTATTTATTGAAAATTATCTCATTTTATAAAAAGTTCTTGTCAACTAAATCTAATGTTTTCGCTATTGATACGAATGATTTAATCCCAGAAGAAGTCATTGAAAAGATTAAGAAAATAATAACTGATTTATCAGATTATACTTTTGAGAAGATAGACCTTCCATCGACGACTCAAATGAATCTAACTAAGTTTTTAAAATAAAATAAAGATAAAATATATTAAAATGGTCTTTCTATTTATACATAAAAAAAATTAAATAAATCTTCTATCTATCATCCGTTCGAAGGAGACAAACATGGAAAATAGTGTCGAAATTCCTAAAGATATCAGAGATAAAATGATGTATGTTTTAAAGGATGAAGAAAACAAAACTGATCTAGAAAATTTGGCAGTTTTATCGAGAGTTGGGCTAACAGTAACTAGCGCAAAATCTTCTGAATATGACGCAGATGCAACATCAGCTTCAAGCACAGCGTTAATCGATTTAGGTTTAAAATTGAATCAAGCGACTGATCACGGTGCTTTAACAGAAATATTATTGCACAATAATGAAGGATATAGCATTTTAATGGCTGTAAATGATGAATATATTGTATTTGGAGGATTACGTGCTGTTTCTCGTATAGGATATTACCTTGGATATCTAAGAGAAGTTGCGAGAAAAATGAATAAATTAATTTCAGGAGATAAAGAAACTGAAATGATGCTTTCGTTAGAAACTTCAGAAATTGAGAAATTAGAACGACAGAGAAAGGAGGAAGAAGCATCTGTAACTAAATTAGTTACGAAAAAGCCTTCCATTGAAGAAGATAAAGCAGCATTGAATGATCTGTTAGGCTTTTTAGATGATTGGGAAAAAGAGGGACAAGATTTCGAAGAACTTGAACCAACAACTGAGAGTAATATCGTTTCAATTCCGAAATCTGTAAGTCTAGGAAAAAATGTCACAGGTTTAGAAAGTCATCCGGCTGATATGAGTCCTGTTCCAGAAAAACCAAGCCAATTCAAAGTTTATGAAGATGAAGTTGCTCCAATACCTCTTGATGATTACACTCCCATGGAAATTGAAGAGGAAACCCCTGTAAGTGATACAACTCAAATTGGAGAAGTTTCCTCATCTCAAAGGACAATAGAAAGCTCAACGTCAGAAGAGTTACCACCTTTAGAGGAATTAACCAAACCTGATTTCGATATTGAATCATCCGCTTCAGAATATGACACTGAATTTGTTTTAGAGGAAGAATCAGAAGCTCTTGACTCAGTTCTTAAAGATCTTGGTTGGGACCAAGAAGATGATGAAGAAGAAGAAAAAGAAAAAAAGAAGAAAAAGAAGGAAGAAGAATAAATTTTTTTAAAGTAAAGCTAGTTTATCGATTAATAAAAATAGTTAATTCAATTATCCAAAATCAACCTCTCCTTGTCGAGTTATATTTTCTTATATCTAACTGATATACCTTTATATAATCTTATCTCTAATCTATATTTAAAAAATTTATATACAAAAAATTAGAATTATTAAAATAATTTTTAAACTGTGAATAAAAATGGGTATATCTAATGATATCAAAAGGGAAAGAACAAATTCTCTAAGGAAACTACTATTTGGTCTCCCAAGATTAGGCACCTCTATCGTGCTTGGTATTGAAGGATGGGCTTTATTAACTCTTTATACTAGTGGATATGGTTTACATCCATTCCTTGCTGGATTCTCAATTTCAATGGGTTATCTTACTATTGCTGCTTCTCAGTTTTTGTTAGGATGGTTAAGTGATGCTAAATATACTCGGTGGGGTAGGAGGAAACCTTACATGATCATTTTTGCCCCTTTATTAGGAATATCTATAATCTTCTTGTTGTTACCAGGTTTAATAATTGATATTTCAAACACTAAAGTGTTATTCTTATGGATGCTAAGTTGGGAAATTATTTTTAGAGCCAGTTATGCAGTAACAACACCATATCAAGCGTGGATGGCTGAAGAATTCCCAGTAGAAGAACGACCAAAAGTATCTCAATTTCAAAATACGTTTAACTATATTGGGAATGGTATCATGGCTCTCTTTTCATTACTGCTTCTGACTGGATATGTAAATAAACTAAAGGATGACATAAGCACTCCCCTACCTATTGAGATCTTGTTACCAATTTTAATTTTTGGAATCCTTACCATAATTTTGTTTTATATAATTGCCTTTAAAATGCCCACCGAGCCACGTTATGAAATCAAATCTAAATTAGGAGAAAATCTAAAAACAATTCTCAAAAATAAGAACTTTTTGCTAATCACTCTGATGGTTGGAATTGCTGGTTTAGGTTGGTCTATGATAACTACAGCTATGTTAAAATATCTCGTTGATGTCTTAGATTTGCATGACACGGATTATATAATACCAGCTGTCGCGCTTCTCCTTACAATTTTTATATTTCTGTATTTATGGAGGAGATCCATTCAGAAATTAGGCAAGAAAAAGACATTATTATATGTTTTTCTTTTCGCAATAATATTTATGCCTATATCATTGTTAGGTTTAATCCCACTGCAGTCATATCTAGTGATAGGGATAATCTTTATAGTCTGCATAGGAGCAATATTGGGAGGGTGGTTTTTATTTCCCTACATTGTGTATGCAGATGTTGCTGAAGATGATGAAAAAGAAACAGGTGAGTTAAAAGCAGGGATATATACTGGATTTCCTTCTATAATCCTTAATATTTTTCAAGCAGGGGGAGCTTTTTTCATAGGATCAATTTTATCCTTACCGTCACTTACGAGATTTTATGCTACTCCCCAGTATTCTTTCTCGGTTGGATTAATTATCTTTGGACCAATAGTTTCAATAATTTTGCTGATTTCTTACTTCTACACCAAAAAGTTTATTACTCTTGATTTTGACTGGGAGAAGAAATGAAAAAATCAAATTTTTTTTTTATTTAATATATGTCAATAAGAAATAACGAATTTAAGATTATTAAATTGGAATCATTAAAATCTCCTATCTTTTGAAATAATTTTTACATTAATTGCTTCTGGTCCCTTCCCTTCTTTAGAATTTTGAATTTCAAATTCAACCTCATCACCGATATCTAATTTTTTAAATCCAGACATTTCAACATTCGAAAAATGGACAAAT
>JBHLRJ010000002.1:0-54876 GCA_048882645.1 Candidatus Thorarchaeota archaeon | reverse complement strand
TTATTTTAAAATTTTTTTAAATCTTTTTCTTGTTTTAGATAAAATCAATAAAGAATCACCTACTTATGTTAAATAGAGATGATTTTTGATAAAATAGTAGAAATCTACCAGAACTACTATCTATGTGCTCATTGTCTAGGTAGGATGTTTTCACTACTAGGTTCACAGACAACAAACTTGGATAGAGGAAATTCATTACTCCTTACATTGACAATGGAAAGTCATAGAAATTTTTTGTCAAAACAAATTGAGCACCAACAAATAGGAATAGATAATTTGAAGATACTAGCTGAAAATGGTAATTATTTACCTGCTCAGACAGTATTAAGAAATGAAGGAATAGAATATTATGGGAGTGATTCAACTCAAACTTGTTATTTATGCGAAAATATTTTTTCGAATATTGAGCAGTATGTAGAAGAGGCTATTTTACAGCTTGAAGATATCGAATTTGAGAGTTTCTTAATAGGTACAACTCCCGATTCTCAAATTATAAACCGGGAGGACAAATTTAAGACCGAATTTAAAATATTAGAAGCTGAATCTCTTAAAGCTCATTTCAATCGTGTAGTTGGTAAACAACTTATGATAAAACTTAATAAAACTCCAGAATTCAGTAATCCGGACGTATTGCTAATATATTCTCTAAGATATGATCATTTTAAAATTACATTAAATTTAAAATCTCTTTTCATATTTGGTAGATACAATAAATTAATTAGAGGAATCCCCCAAACTCATTGGTATTGTAAAAACTGTATGGGAAAAGGATGTCCAAAATGTAATAATTCTGGAAAACAATATAGTACAAGTGTAGAAGAGTTGATTAGTCCAGAATTCATAAGGGAATCAAAAGCAGCAGATTCTAAGTTCCATGGTGCCGGAAGAGAGGATATAGATGTTAGAATGCTTGGTACAGGAAGACCATTTATCCTCGAGTTGAGAAGACCAAAGATACGCACCTTAGATTTATCAAAGATTGAAAAAAAAATAAATAAAAAGCTAAAAAAAAAAATCAGAATCGGTGATTTAAGGTATAGTAATAAGAAAGAAGTTATTCACATAAAAAGTAACGCCAAAAATACACATAAAATTTACAAAGCATTAGTTGAAGCTCCTAATAAGATTTCTCTAGAGGAATTTGAAGAGAAACTAAAAAATTTAAGAAACTACTTTGAAAATCAAGAAATCCATCAAAGAACTCCCCATAGAGTCTCTCACCGACGGTCTGATAGGGTGCGAGATAAAGTCATTTTTCGAATCGAGGGAAAATATATTAAACCTAATCTATATGAGTTTATTATCGAAACTCAAGGAGGAACTTACATAAAAGAGCTTATTAGTGGTGATAGTGGTCGTACTTCTCCTTCATTTTCAGAAATTTTTCAAAAACCTTTAGTCTGTCAAGAATTAGATGTATTAGAAATCTCATGGTAAAATTAATTGTAGACTAATCCACCTATTTAAAATCAAAAAATAAATAAACTATTATTCATAATTCTACAAAACAAATCATAAGGTGTGTTAATATTACACTTCATAAAGGTTACAGGAAAAAGACGCGGCATAAGCATCGAAAACATGTACGCAAACGAGGTTTAGGATCAATTGAAAAATATTTAATTGATTATGAAGTTGATGATAAAGTTGATATTATCACTAATCCTTCTGTTCACCGTCGTGGTATGCCGCATTCCAGATTTCACGGTAGAACAGGTACAATAATCGGTCAGCGAGGACGCTGTTATTTAGTTGAGGTAACATTAGGAAAATCTAAAAAGACGATTATTGTAGGAAAAGAACATTTAAGATTAAATTCTGCTATTATGAAAGAATAAATAGAATAGAGCAAGTTTTACAATGTCTGGTCGCAAAATTGAAGAAAAAACGGTTTCAATTCCTGAAGTTAAAGAAATAATGGAATATGTAAAGAAAAAGATGGAAGAAATTGATACTGAGGAAGGAATGTCTCATTTTCAAGAAATTACATATAATTACGTTAACAAATTTGCAAAAATGGATGCAAAAATAAGCATTAAAATTAAAAATTTCCTTATTGAAAAGTATGATATTGAAGAGCTTTATGCGATTAATATCGTAAATATAGATCCCCAGACTATCATGGAATTACGAACTATCCTTGAAAAATCTTTAGTAGGAAAAACCTTTTCAGATGATCAATTTCAAGAAATTTTATACCAAATTGAAGATTTGAAAACATCTTAATATTTTAAATATACTTTCTTAAAAGTTACGAAGAATTTATAAGTCTAAATTGTTTTAAATTCAATGAACTATCCTATTACACATAGTTGTTTAATAAAAAAAAAATCTTGAAATGGTTCTTCGAGAAGTAAAAAACAAGAATATTGGTAAAGATGGAAAGAAGAGATCGATACAGAGGTCCACCCCGCAGAAGAGGGTATCGAAATGGTCCCAAGCAGAAGAAACAGTTTATAAAGAAGTTTCGAGAAGTGGTAATCCTAGATCTCTTAATTCATGGACATCTTGAAGAAGATAGGCCTAGCTGGGCAAAAACTCCAATAGCACAAGTTCTTACTTTTCCTGATTTCGTCCTATATGAAGTAAAAATCAACAAGAATTCTGATATTAAAGTCCAAGAACAAAAAACTTATGAGGAGTTTCAACAAGAAGATAAACTTAGGGAAGTCTTAAAGAAAATCGATTATGATGAATTAACTAGTACTTCAAAAGCGTTAATTCAACCAATTCTTGAAAAGGAAGTGCTAAAATATGAAGAAGAATTTATAAATTTCTTTAATAGTTCTACTTCGATTACTCCAAGAATGCATGCTTTAAAATTACTACCAGGGGTAGGACAAAAACACATGTGGGAAATACTAGATGCTAGAGAACGACAAAAATTTGGTACTTTCCAAGATATCGCTGATAGAACTAGTATATCACACCCGGCGAAACTAATTGCACAAAGAATTATAAAAGAGCTTTCGAGAGATGTAAAATATTACCTCTTTAGCAAAACTCAAAAATATGAATAATTAATATGAATTATAAAGAAGTAAAACTAGCTCTTGAACAAATACATTTAAAACCTAAAAAATATCTAGGTCAAAATTTTATAATTAATACAAACCTTCTAAGGAAAATAATCACTCTTTCTGAACTTAAAAAAAAAGATAAAATTTTAGAAGTTGGACCGGGCTTAGGCGCTTTAACTGAACATTTCTTAGATAATGTGAATCAAATTTACGCTATTGAAATCGATCCTCTCCTAAGCAAATACCTCTCAGAAAAATTCTCAATTTATAAGAATATTGAAATTATTAATGGAGATATTTTAGAGATCGAAATCCCTAAACACAATAAAGTCATTTCTAACCTTCCATATTCTATAACTGGTCCTATTTTAGAAAAACTTTTTTTTAAACAGAATCCCTCGCAAGCAATTTTAACTATCGAGAAAAAAATAGCTGATCGTATTTTTCTTTCAGGAAATTATAAAGATTTTTCTCGCATCAGTATTGGAGTAAATGCATTTATGAGACCTGCTTTAAAACACCCGGTTTCACGAAACTCTTTCTATCCCTCCCCACAAATTGATCTTTCTCTCATTAAACTTATTCCTAGAGAAGAAGTAAATTCATTCTTACATGATGAAGCTTCTATAACTTTCTTTTTAAAATTCATTGCGGGTATTATGCCTTACAAAAACAAAAATATAACAAATGCTCTTTTTCTCGGATTTAAAGCAAATAAAACCTTGAAATATTCTAAAGAAGCAATTATACAAATTGTTAATGAGCACAATTATGAAAACAAGAAAGTTTTTAATTTTCAAATAGAAGAATTGATAGAACTAAGTAGAATATTTTATTCTTTAAGAATTAACTGAAAAGATGTGATTACATTTACCTATATTCCAGATCCTTTAATAAGATGCAGTTATGAGGCAGTTTATTATCCTTCGGATGACTCTTATCTAATTATCGATCACTTCAGAAACAATATTGATGATAATTATTTTGATGGCATACAATTGGAGAACATTGAAAAAATCTTGGATCTAGGCACAGGTACAGGGATCATAGCTATCTTTTTACAAATGATAAAATCCCAAAATCACAAATTTAATCCTCAAATTTTTGCTTCTGATATTTTAGAAGAGTCGATTGAATGTGCAAAAAATAATGAACAGCTAAACAATAAAAACGGGCAGATACAATTTTTACAATCAGATCTATTTAAATCTTTTCCAGAGAACTTGAAATCCACTTTTAATATTATTATCTTCAATCCCCCATATTTACCCTCCTCAGAAATTTCTAATGATAAAAAAGTAAAAAAAAAGAAAGATCTAGGTTGGGATGGTGGATTATTAGGATTTGAATTAATAATACGATTCCTTCATGATGCGAAATCTTTCTTAAATTTAGAAAAAGAACACTATGTCTACTTTATTAGTTCAAGCAGAACTCCCTTAGATGCATTAAAAAAAGAAATCAGAGATCTCGGATATTACTATGAGGTATTAGTAAAAAATCATTTTTTCTTTGAAGATATAATTTTAAATCGCTTATATTATACTAAAATCTAAAATGGTCTCCTGTTTCTTCTTTTCTCTAATAGAGAAATACCATTCATTTGTAGAGTTCTTGTTAAATTATTCGATAACAACTCAACCTCATTTTGTTTAAATACAGCTCTCTTATGAGCCTCTATTTGAGGAATTGGCAATCCATAGTATTCATTTAAACTTGAAATTGGTAATAGAATTGAAGATATTAAATCAGCTTTCTGAGAGGCCTTTTCAATAGGGTCACTTTCATCCATAAAGAATTCTATTCTACAAGGTGTGTCAAAATTTGCTGTTTTAAGATAAAATGCATAAAACGCTAATGGAAAATAATAAGGGATTTCTTTTTTTATTCCTGTTTCTCTAATTTTATCTATTTCCCTTTTACAATTGAAAATGCAGCTTCTTTCAGATTTACTCAATAATCTGTTAAATAAGTCAAGATCTGAGAAATATTCAATTACTTCTCTATAATTAATTCTTATGAAATCACTTAATTTAGAATAGGATGGTTTTAATAATTGTATTGATTCATTCAAGAGATTTGAGAGGGCGGAAGTTCTCGTGTCTTTGATAGAACCAATTAAAATTATTCCTTTTTCTTTACAATTTAAATATAATTTATGATATGCCTTCAGTAAAATATCGTATTTCTTAGAAATCTCAGGATCTTTTGAAAATAATAAGTTAATTGGCATTATTACTATCGATCCGTCTATTATTATAAGATCAATATCATCAGTCTTATTAATCATATCATTAAGCAAATTAATTTCCATGTATTTCATATCTAATGAGATTTTAATATCAACAGTGCCCTCCTCACGATTGAAGAAATTTCCTTGTACGTAATAATTATTAAAACCATTTAAATCTGGAAAATATTTTATACGAGCGATGTGGTTTTCTTTAAAAAAGTATTTTACTGCAATTGCTTTTAAAAATGAGAAATCTACATCCATAAATTTTTTTGTAACTGAACTCCCATCAACACTTACGACATTCAATCCTCTAATATTCGCAGGAGATATGACCTTTTTTACATATCGCTCTTTAATGTAGAATCTAGGGTATTTTATGAAACTGAGGAAATCTAATTCTTCAACATTTCTTATTATTATTTCAGAAAATGCTTTCTTTAATGTTTCAAGTTCAACATATTGTTTCACTAGACTTTTTAGATGTTTCAATAAAAATTGTTCTTTAGTAATTCCCATTTTACCTAAGAGTAGATCTTCTTCACTTATACACTCAGCGTTGTTAACATCAATATCAATGGAATTTTCTCTTATTGTCATTAGTAGTATAAAAAATTCGAGTTAATAATAATAATAATGAGATATTTAATTTTTTGATTTCTTGAAGTAAAATAAAGAGGTAAATAATAATTTGGGAGCACAATTAGGAGAAAATCCTTGGATTTTAATAGTGCTAATTTTTCTCGAAATACTTTTTGTCATTGTACCTGCCTTCATTTCCAGCAAAATAGAGAGTAAATCCTTTACTACTTTACTATCTGAAATGGGATTTCAAAAAGATAAAGATTATGTTCTTAAAATTATTGCTGGTTTAGGGATTGGTATCTTATTCTTCTTTAGTGGAGATTTTATCTTGATCTTTTTTAGAAATATTGTTGTAGAAAATTTACTTGGGGCGGGATTTATTAAAGAAGGTCAAGAAGGAGTAATAAGTACAACTCCGATACAACCCAATGTAATCCAAGTGCTAATTATAGCATCATTACAAATCATTATAGTTGGTCCTTGCGAAGAAGCCTTCTTTAGAGCCTTTCTCATAAAAAAGGTTAATGTAAAATTCAAAGTAGTATATTCAATTATCATTTCATCAATTATTTTTGCTTTCTATCACGTCCCTCCTTTTTTAGTGCCTTTACCTACAGTCATTACCTTTTTTGGGTATTATTTTATATTTGGTGTTTTACTAGCTTTAATTTTTGTGTATTTTAATTATTCAATTATTCCTTGTTCAATTGCTCATTCTTGTTTTAATATCCTACTACTTTTAATATGAACTTCAAAAAAATTACGAAATGACACTTTTAAATTAAACAAAAATTAATTAATATTAGGTCTATTAATATCATAAAATTATCGTTAAAATGTAAAAAACTACTCCTAAGAATCTTAGGTAAAGGAGACGCATTTAATGAGAATGACTGATTTCGATTTTACCTTTAAATTAATGATGTTAGGTGATGCCTCCGTTGGAAAGACATCACTTACCGTAAGGTACATCAAAGGATTCTTTATGGAAGATCTTAAATTAACAATCGGAGTAGATTTTTATTCTAAAACAACATTTTTTAATAGCAAAAAAGTGAAATTGCAAATTTGGGATTTTGGAGGAGAAGAACGATTCAGATTTCTTCTTTCTCAATATTCTAAAGGCGCGAATGGAGCATTTTTTCTATACGATATTACCAATCCTCAAAGCATTGACCATTTGCCAGATTGGACACAATTGGTAAGAGAAAACTCCGGAGATATTCCCATAATGTTAATAGGTTCTAAAGTAGATTTGGAGGAGTTCCGAGCTGTTCCAAGGGAAGATGGAATCCTAGCAGCAAAAAAATACAATCTTGCTTCTTTTGTTGAATTATCTTCAAAAACTGGAGAAAATGTAGAAAAAGCTTTTAACGTTATGACAGAAATTCTCTTTGAAAAATTTCAAACCATAAATGGACTATAAAAAAAATTATAAACTTATTAATTAGAATTCTAGTCTTAAAATCAGTAGTTAAAAATTACATTACTTTTTTACATATCATAATGGTAGAATTTATATCCTATATTAGTACATTGATCATTATGAACGATGAAGAACCACCAAGGCCTTATGGAATAGATATAAACATTACAGCCCCTCAAATAGATACTAAAGATATCTATAATAACCCTGTCAATTTATATGAACTCCTCAAAAATTTTGACGGAGTTTTAATAGACTTCTTTAGAGGAAATTGGTGATCTCATTGTAAAGCTCATTTAAAATTATTAACAGAGCATTTATCCGAATTTACTAAACGAAATATAAAATTAATTTCTATAGCCAGTGATAGTGTAAGACTTTTAACTATGTTTAAAGAAGAGAATAACTTTGAAGTTGATATTGTGTCTGATCGTGGTGCGAAAATTGCTAAAGACTATGATGTATATTGGTTTGCGCCAGGAGCAGGTCAGAAAATTAATATTAAGCAAGCAGTCCCCAGTAAATTTCTGATTAACAAGGATGGAAAAATTGTCTGGAAATACATTGGAAAAGATAAAACAGATAGGCCTTCAATAAAAATGATGATAGATATCATCGATAAAGAAATAAAAAAATCCTAATTAAGAATGATTCGAGGGTAAAAAAAAGAGACTCTCGAAGACTACCTCGCAAGGGTTATAGGATTACACTTTTTTTCAATTTTTCTTAAAAAATCATAGTAAGTTTTTTATTATTCAATTTTTTTGTATGACTCAAAATAAAAATTACATAGTTGGTGAAACTAATGTTTAATCGAGCATTTACCAAATTTCTATCTAAAAAACCTTCAAAAAGAGAATTATATCCATACCTATATTCAATTGCCTTCAGAGAATTGGGAAAACCCAAAAAAGAGACTAAAGGTGAACCAATCAAATGCCAATATTGTGAGGCAATATTTACTGACATTGATTTAATTCAAGAGGATAAACAAAAAGGTTCTTTCTATGTGTGCGAATTCTGTGGGACTGTTAATACAATTGATAAATCTAAAATAAAAGAAAAGTTTCCGAATGATATAGATTTTATACTAATAGAAGCTCTATCTATGAAATCGAAAGAAGAAGAGAAGATCACTAAAGTGGATATTACTGAAGGAGATCTTTATATTTCTGTAATTGACATATCTGGTAGTATGAGCGGTGCAAAAATCGTCGCAGTAAAAAAATCTTTAGTTCAAACTTTAAAAGACTTTAAGATAAACTCCCCTTCAACTAAATATATATTGATTGCTTTTGAAAGTTCTGTCTATTTCTATTTAAAACCTGACAGTAATCCGTTAAAATTCAGTGGGGACTTATTGTTTTCTTTGGAAAGCATGAAAAATCAACTTAAATTATCTATAGAAAAAGAAAAGTTTTTAGGATCTATTGGAGAATTTGCTGATGATTGGATTAAGAAAGTTGAAAGCCTCTCTTCAATGGATATGACAGCGCTGGGTCCAGCTCTATATTTTGCTATTAACACACTTGAACTGTTAAATCATACAGGAAGAATCACTTTACTGACTGATGGTTTAGCTAATCAAGGAATAGGAAACTTATCTGGTACTAGTCCCGGAGCTGAAAAATATTATGACGACATGGCAAGTTTATGCAATAAACTCAAGATTATTGTGGATGTTGTAGGAGTATCCGTACATGGAGATAATAATGAAATGGGTTTACAAACCTTGGGTAAAATTACAGATAAAACTGGTGGTACATTATATTTAATTTCAAGTGATGAAATGGAAGCAATTTTCTCAGAATTAAGAAATATAAGATATGTAGGGAAGGATGTAAAAGTTAAAATAATTGTTCCTCCCAGCATTACAATTAAAAATATCACTGGGGCTTATAGCTCTAAAGGGACAAGTGAATCTGAAGTCAGTTTAGGGGCAATAACAGAAGACCGGGAATTATTCTTAGAACTTGAATCTCTTAAGGAATTGAAAGAAAAAGATGAAGTTCCCGTTCAACTTCAAGTAGAATACGTAGATAATGAAGGACGCAAAAGAATGAGAGTTATAAATGACAAAATAAAGGTCACCCAAAATGAAAATGAATTCAAAACTCATTATGACCAGAAATTTAATGTAATGATGAATATTCAAGCTGCTGGAGGGAATTATTATGTTGGGAGGGGAAGCCAATCAAAAGCACACTTACAACAGTTAAAAGGTGAAATGTTAAAGGAACTGAAACGCCTTAAATCTATAAACAAAAGTTTTGACGATAGAGACTTCACTGAAGGAGTATCTTATTTGGAAGATGAATTAGAAGAGATCGAAATGGAAGAAGATGAAGCCTCTTTTGCACCCCAAAAAAGCTATTGGGCTGCAAAAGGGCAACAAAGAACAAGAATGTCAACATCCTCCTTAAAAAAGAGAATGAATAAAAAGAAAAAATAAATTCTACTATAAATTTTGATTTTTTATTTATCTTATTCATTTTATTTATATGACTTGACTTTAAAATGGAACGAGATAATGAGTTAACCGAAGAGATAATTAACTACAGTAAACTTGTTGGTATCGATATAATCGGTTTTGCTGACCCTCGTTTATTTAATAGATTTCCAGAAAAAAACCAACCAAATTCAATATTGAAAAATACTAATACCGTAATTATTATTGGAATCCATTTATATGATATAATTCTTGATGCATGGAGTAAAAATGAAGAAATTGGCAAAAATTTTCAATTTGCAGATTCTATTTTACAAAATTATTGTCACTCTATAAGAAGATTTCTTATCAAGCGAGGATATAAAGCTAAAATTATTACATATAACCCTGGATTGTATCTAAAAGATGCTGCTGCATTAGCGGGAATGGGACCAATTGGAAAAAACAATATGCTCATTACAAAAGAATATGGATCTCAAGTCAGATTACGAGCGATAACAACAACTGCCCCGCTAATTGTTGGAGAACCTATATTTAAAAGCGAGTATTGTGAGGATTGTAATATCTGTATTGAATCCTGTCCTGCTGAGGCATTCTCAAGAGGGAAATATGAGAAAGAACCTTGTCTTAAGTATAATTACGCTAATTGGGACGAACTTTCAGATTATACCGTCATTTGGTGTAATATATGTATTGAATCTTGTCCTATTGGCAAAAAGCGAGATAAAAATTAATTTTCTAAAGTTAAATAGAACTCAGATTACTTCTTCTCCTATTAAATGCGTTGAAATATTCCTTTAATAATACGAACTCGCCCCTCCTTTAGGTTTCGGACGATATTAGCCCATTTTTCAGAAGGATTTGGTACTAACAGCTCAAAACTAATTAGCCGAGGTTTATTGGATCGTGGTTTAGATCTCGCGATCTGAAGTCCTTCGAGGACTTTTTCGGTTTCATCTTCCCAAATAACTTCTGTAAATCCATTCTTGCTTATTAATTCATGCAGCTCACTAGGAGAGACGAGAAAGTTTATAGTATAATCATTAGCCCATATTACTGGGAGATGGATCGGTTGAATCGAGCCTGCGCAGACTGTGTAAAATGCCAAGCGACCTTCTGGGCGCAATATGCGGTATACTTGAGAAATTAAGCGCTTCTTGTTTTCAATGTTCATTAAAACATGTTCTAGGAATACAATATCAAAGCTTGAATCTTCAAATGGAATATTCAATGCATTTCCTTCTAATATCTCTATCCTGTTGTTTAACCCCATCCGCTCGTTAATTAGTTCTGCAGCACGGCAATATTCCACACAAAGATCGATTCCTATTATTTTACATCCAAATTCAGAAGCTAATGTTCGAGTAGGTCCCCCAAATCCACTTCCAATATCTAATACTCTCATATTCTTATTAAGACCCACATCTTTAGCAAGTTCTAAAGTAGCTGCTCTTCCACGAAGATGGAGCTCCTCTATTGGAATGAGTACTTCTTGAAGTAAATTAGCATTATTTATTCTTTCACGTTGTAATATTGTGAGAATCTTCTGAGCAAGATCGGTCTGTCCGTATTGTGAATTTATTGTCTCAATATAATTCAAATTAAGTCAAATCCTTCTTTGTTGATGTAATAAAATCTAATCTTTAAAAAAAGGTAATATTAAAGAAAAAAAAATAAAAAATTTAAAAATTGGTAGTTGAATAACATGAAAATGGCTATAATAAAGAGATAGTTTCTATTTCCGTATGTGCTATATTTAGTTCTCAAACTGAAGATCTGACTTATGTTCTTAACAGGAAATGCTGATTTTGTGTCAATTTTTTAAGGAAAATAAATAAAAAAAATAGAATTAGTTAGTAAATAAGAAAGTAACATAGATGATTGCCTAGACTAGGCCGATAGCAATCTTCATTTTCTGTCCGTCATCGAAATTGATAACGAGATGTCAGCTGCTGTTACTTTCTTTCTGCCGGAGTGCTTTGCGATTTCTAGCTAATCTTGATTTAAGAATTAGTATCTAGAGCACATCCAGTTAAGCTCTTAGCGTATTCTTCTAAATAATCCATTAATTTGTCTACCGCGGCTCGACTTACGATTTCTGCTCCGGCTTTCTTCATTAGAGCTCTTAAAGGGCTCCATGCAAATGCTGCCATTTTTTTATTCCTCCACTTTTTAATTCTGGTTGATTTTACTAACCAGTTTCCCATTCGGGTTAAATTTGCAAATTTTAAATTTTATATAAAAATTTAATGTGTTTATAATTCTAAATTGTTATTTCTTATATTTAAATGTGTTGTTTGATCCTCGATAACCGAGTAATTTGTTAAACTGGATCCATTCGACAAAAAAAATTGGGGTAGAAAAAAAAACTTTTTTTTATTACTAAATTCCAATCATAAGATCCGATCAATATCTGAGATCATTTGGGGCACTTTATGATCTGAATCGTTTGACTTTCTTATGACTTCGTGATAGTTTATAACCAAAATATATCCAAGCTCTTATGAAGTAAATTTTTAACCTAGATCATAATGTAATATTTCATGTAAAACCTTAATTGAGATAAAAAAATAAAAAAATTAATACTAATTTTTATTTAGAATTGTTTTTTTTAGGATTACAATCGATATTATAGCGGTTATTCCTAGAATGAGAAATAAATTATATCCGAATATGGCTGGTTGCTGAGAAGGCTCTTTTAAAAGTTTAACTAAGAGTTCATTTATTATTTCAATGTTATCTACTGCATCAGCAGAAAAATAGGAGATAAGATAGTAACCCGGATCGTACCCCGATAAGGTAAATGGTCCAGGATAATCAATCCAACCCGAGTCATTGGTCTTATACATTATTAATGAAACACCAACTCCAACACCATCATCTGCAGTAATGGTGAATGAAGTCGATTCATTTACAGAATTCAATCCTTCTTGAGGTGTGAAATCAATTACAGATGTTGGTGGTGTTAGATCCTTCCGGACTAGAACATTGGCAGATTCTTCATACCCCAAGGAGTCGTTTACAAAGAATTCAATGTTTATTGCTCTTTCTCCCCACTTGTCCCATTCATTTTGTTTAATAGTACCTGTTAATCCACTAAAAGTAATATTAGCACCCGATTCAACTGAATACCATGTAGTATTAATATTTGGCTCAATAATGGTAATATTAAAATCTGGGGCACTCTCACCAAAAAATTCATTTGGAATTGGGCTATTTATGGAGATCAGTGGTTCTGAATTATCAAATTTTATTAGGAGGGCATATGGGTCTGTGTCCCCTTGAAATTTAATATAACCCCCTACATAAATATTGCCGATTGAATCTATAGTAATAACTTCTCCATATTCATCATCATTTAATCCCCATGTTGTATTCCATAATCGAGCACCCGTGCTGTTAAATTTTGCCAAGCAAATTTGTGGACCTTTAGCAGTAAGAGTGTTCTTATATCCTCCAAAAAATATATTATCTGAGGAATCTAATGCTATTGGGGCTCGATCATAAGCTGTTACATCAGGCAATGATACATTCCATATGTAAACTCCTGAATTATCATATTTCACTAAAACACTAGCTAATGGAGTATTGCTTCTTCCCGAAACATAAATATCTCCAGAGGAGTCCACTTTCACTCCAAATCCCAACTCATGATCAATTTCTCCCCAAGTACGGTTCCATTCAAAAACCCCTGTGTTTGAATATTTTACAAGAACCATATCAGATCCTCCTGCCCCATAACTATTTGTTTCACCAGCAATATATATATTATCTGAAGAATCAAAAGCAATGCCTCTCCCCACCTCCCATCCACTTCCGCCCCATAAGCGATACCATTGTTCATCACCAGAACTGTTAAATTTGGCTAAAAACATATCAACAAGATCAGCCCCAAAACTCATAGTTCGCCCCGATAGATAGACATTATCCGAAGAATCAGTAGCTACTGCGAAACAAGCTTCGGCTTCTGTATCTCCCCAGGTAATGTTCCACAATTGATTTCCAGCTTGATCAAATTTTACGAGTATAACATCGTCGCTTATTTGACCTGCTAAATAGATATTATCTTGAGAATCTATCGCGATATGTTCACAGTAATCCGCACTTCCATATCCCCATGTGCGGTTCCATATTAGACTGCCAAATTTAGTATATTTTACCAAAAAGATATCATAATTTCCATTTCCATAACTCGCTGTAATTCCCCCTAAATAAACGTTATTTAACGAATCTGTAGCTACCCCAAATGCCCTATCATATTCAGTTCCTCCCCACGTACGATTCCATTCATATTTTACTGGATCATTAATGACTTGCGAAGTTATTACGGGATGTTTGTATGATAAATATGGTGTATTAGTTGGAGTATGAATAAAAAGAAAAAATGGATTGAAACTAAGTAATAATACACACAAAAATAAAACAGGTTTGTTGTATTTCATTTTAGTTCTAAACTAAATATTTTGTTATTATGTCAATTCATATCTTACTATTTAAAAATTATGGTAAGTTCACTCACGCATTATTGTATTGATTTAAATCTGATTAGAAGGAGATTTAATAGTAATAAGAGTTTCTTTGTTAAATTCAAGGCTTTTTTGCTTTAATTATAAATTTATGGTTATTGTTTTCTAAATCTAAGTATCTATTCTCAATAATATATTCGTTTAATTCCACTAATTTATTATAATATTTCTTCACAGAGAAATCTGGCAATTCCCAAGGAACTGCTTTAAAATAATATGCTAGAGCACCAACATCATAAATCCTTGTTAAAGTGATATCTTCATAACTTTCTATTATATCAAAGCCAACTGCTATTAACTCTTTAATTGCATAATCCAGATTCCATATTACCCTACCTTCTAAATCTTCTTTACCAGTTAAGACGAATCTAAGCTTTGAATCATATTTATCTCCTACTTGCTGTGTTATGAAGATTCCTCCACGTTCAAGAATCCGATATACTTCATTAGTAGAGTATTCTTCATGACGATTAATAACTAATCCAAATTCTTCATCCTTGAAGGGAAGTTTACCTTTATCTGGACAGAAACAAACTTCAACACCTAAAGGTTCTAATTGGTCTCTTGCAATTTGTACATTTGGTTTATATCCTTCAGTAGCATAGGTATGTTTCGGTAAAGGAGCGAGCGATGCTAAAAACTCACCTCCACCAGTTCCCATATCAAGGAGAGAATTTACCGATCTTACTAGAGGGAGAATTTTACTGAGATAACTCCAAGTTGATGGAGCATTTACCATTCTATCTTGTATATGCGAAAAATCCCACCCTGAA
Source organism: Candidatus Thorarchaeota archaeon (assembly GCA_048882645.1). GTDB lineage: Archaea > Asgardarchaeota > Lokiarchaeia > Sigyniarchaeales > SOKP01 > Loki-b32. Next base: position 39,864 of record JBHLRJ010000002.1, on the reverse strand, counting down.
AAAGGATATTCTGCTTCAGAAATTAGAAAATCGAGAAGTTCTTTATTTTTCATAATAATTATAAAAATTCAAGTTTTAAATTATTTAAAATTAGATCAAAATCCATTAGTTAATTATTGTGATTATGAGATTAACAAAATAATTATGTTTCCAATGACATTTTTAAATTAAATGCAAATGAAATAAAGGGTTAGTCATTAAAAATGGAGAATACCAAACCTAAAATTTTGATAGCTTCTGATGTGCATTTAGGTGCTTTAAAGAGCAATGTAGATTTATTTACTCAATTTTTAATTGACATTATTAATGGTAAATTTGGGGATGATTTACAAGTACTTATAATTTTGGGCGACTTTCTTGACTTATGTGTCTCTGTTCCTAAAAGGTTGGTAGCCGATCCTGACATACAAGAAATTCTCAGACTTTTAATAGAAATAAAGAAGAAAGTAAAACTTATTTATATTCTTGGAAATCATGAAGTCCCAATTACGGGTAATATCTTAACTGGAACTTATGACGAGAGATTTAGGAAGAGGAAAAAAAAATTTTTAAAGAAATTTAGGAATACTGTTGTTGAAGAATTATTCACATTTGAAAATGTTTGTCAATATGCAATATTGGAAAAATATGATAATATGGATATGTTATTCTTATATGATTCTCAAGAACAAATTTATAGGCGTCCAATTTATGGAACAGATATAAGAGGACTTGATCTAAAAGAGGATTACAGATGCTTAATTCTACACGGATATCAATTTGATTCAGAAGTGTTTCGATTTTTTTTAGGGCAAACGTGGAAATCTTTAATTTCATACCATAACGCCGAAGTTAAGGAAGCTTTTAATTACTTCTGGAATGAGAGAATTAAAAGTAAAAAAAAAGTCAAGGACATTGCACTTGAAAAAATGAAAGCTGATTTAATAAGACTTAAAAAACTTCCTCCAGAAATGATTGATACGCTTTTTTCAGATTTAAATAGTATTGAATTCAATTTCATAAAAGTGAATATGAGAATGATGCAAAGATGGGAACACACAAGAGATTATAGTTACTATTTAAAAGGTATCTTAGAGTTCTTAGATGAAGCTGAATGTGATTTTTCTGAAATAACCCATATTATATATGGACATTCCCATCAGAAAGGTATAAATAGTGAACTGATAAATAATCATTCATTAGAGATTGTTAATGATGGTGCATGGCAACACGTGCAACCTTCTTTCGTAGAAATTCTCTCTAATGGTGAAATCACCGTTAAATCGACAGAAATTTAGTTCTTTTTATAATAAAAAAGTGCTAAATAGGGGAAAAATTAATTAATTTTAGCTGATTGATGAAAATTTAAATAAATTGATTCAATATAATTTTAAACCTTAATTTTATTATTTTTTATTTAATCAAAAATTCTGGCCGCTATCGTGAAACAGCTCGATGTACTACTAATCCATCCACCTAGAGCCTTAAAACCTGATTATAGTAAAAATGCTAAATTTATCCGTGGAGCATATATTTTCATCCCTATGGGAGTTTTTGCCATTGCTGACTTCCTTGAAAAGGCAGGCCATAGTGTTCGAATTGTAAATTATCCCTTAGAGCAATATCTTAATCGCAATTGGGAACTAAAAGAATATCTGAAAAAAATTAATTTTGATGTGTGTGGTATAGACTTACATTGGATTCATAATGCTCATGGAGTTATCGAAATTGCTAAAGTTGTAAAAGAAGTTAATCCTAATGCCAAAGTAATTCTCGGAGGTTTTAGTGCTTCTTATTTTCACCATCAAATTTTAAAATATCATAAAGTTATTGATGGTGTAATTCGAGGAGAGGGAGAGGCACCTCTTTTAAGCTATGTACAAAATACTAATAAAAATCATTCTTTAGATGTGGTACCCAATTTAACTTATCGAAATCTCTCAAACCATATAAAAATCAACCCGATTTCATATATAGCCAACACTTTAGATGATTTGGATTTTACAAATGTCTCACTAATGGAAAATGCAAAACAATATTTTGAGTGTAGTAGAAGACTAATGGGAATCTCTTTTAATGTTCCCATTGGGAGGGGGTGTCCATTTAATTGCCCTTATTGTGGAGGGGGTCAAAGAGCCCAACAGCATAATACTGGGCGAAAGGAAGTTATCCTCCGAAGTCCAGAAAAAGTACTTGAGGACTTAAGTAAGATAATAGATAATTATAAAATTCCAAGTGTTTTTTTTGGTCATGGGACCTACCCAGCGACATTCAAATATTGGAAAACATTATTTAGGTTAATACAAAAAGAAAACTTTGATGTGGGAGGAGATTTAGAGATATGGCGTTTACCTCTCCCAAAAGAGATGTGGAGAATATTTTATAAAACTTTTCCTAGAAGATTTTCCTCTATAAGTGTGTCACCTAGAACAATGTCAAGTAGAGTACATAAGAAAATTGCGAAAATCTGTGATCCAACTTTCAGCTTTCCTAAAAGTCAAATCAATGATCTCATAAAAAATGCAAACTTGTTCCGTTTAACGTTAAGAATATGGCTAACAGTTGGCTTTCCCTTCCAAACACGTTCTGATGTGCTTAAAGATTTTGGTTTTGCGATAAAATGTTTTCTTAAATATGGAAAATCTAATTTTAAGCCAATTACAATAATGAATGAACCATACCATATTTTTCCTGGTTCTCCTGCACACGAGTCTCCCGAATCTTTTGGTATAGATTTAAAATATAAATCATTTCTAGAAATTACTGAAGCTTTTAGGAAATCGAAAATATCTTTTTTTTATAATGTAATAAATTATGATACAAACAAATTTTCTAGATCTTCAATAAAAACCACAAATATGCTATTATTTTTAAGCACAGCCGCCACACTTCTTACTACGGGGGCTAAAATTCCTGAAGTGAAAAAAGACCAAATGTTGTAAATGAAATCAAATAACATCCTCAGAGAATCTATTATATTTAAACAACCTTTCTCACAATTTAAAGTTATTTCGTAATTTTTAAATACAATTCCTTTTTATAATAACAAATATAATAATAAAGGGAATTCTCTTAAAAGATATATATCCTTTTGAATTCAGATAAACACCAATGTAAGAAGAAAGAATATTGCTGTTCGAAAAAAGTCCTAAGAAAATTAAAAAAATCCTTTTAGTAGTTATGTTTTTAATGAGTATTATCGCTATACTCATCTCAATATTTATTCAAGAAATTCCTGGGTTATCGTCATTATTTAATAACTATATTGATTCTGGAGAATCTTTTTTTATACCTATTATACCTTACATAAATTTATTAGGATTCATACCTGAAGAACACCAAATTGCTCAATTAAGCCTTGGTCAATTGATTGATATACTTATAATAATAGGGATAGTTTCCAGCACAGAAAGGGGTATATATCAATATTATACAAGGATCTGTTTGAGCGAAGATAATTTATTATTTAACAATGTAGGGTCATATTTTTATGAACCAAAAGAAAATTTACTCTCTTCTTCAGAAAATTATATTATATACTTTAGGCAAGAAATTGATTCATTAGAAGATCTTGAAAGAATGAAAGATCTCGAAAAATTTAGGATTAAATTTAATTCATATGAGAAAATAAACATCTTTTTTGATTATCTAAGAAGAAATAAATATCACATCAGGAGCATGAAATTTTACAAAAGATTCACATCATTTTTCAAAACTCGTTATATTCATATCAGGATTTTTTGTTATCGTATTGCATGTGAAAGATTTTTGCTTTCTTCTTATAAACATTCTAACCAGCATCCCAAAATTAATAGTCTTACTAATTCTCAAAAAACTTATCAACAGGAGGGATGTAAATGATCAAAATTAATATAACTTGCAAAAAAAACCAAATACAATAATTAAATTCAAATTAAAAAAGAGAAATTAAAAAAATAAAGATGTGATAATAAAATGGATTGGAGTAATGAAATAACAGAATTGTTTGAGAAAATAATGGCAATGACACCGGAAATGTTCCGTACATCTATAAAACCAATGTGGCGAGAAGCTGCCGAAAAAACTGCAAGGCTTAGAAATTCAGGATATGTAAGCAGGGACGATTTACTTTCATCCTTATTTGAAATAACTCCTGCGACTTTTCAACCAACAGTAGTTAAGGATTTAGAGTCAATAAGTATTGATGTAGAACGATATGTAAAGATCTCTGAAGCTAGAAAAGCATATGCTCGAACGTGGGATGATGTAGGTGGAGCATGGGCTCCTGGAGTTTATCATTTTACGATGTATCTTACTGATAGATGTAATCAAAAATGTGTTCACTGTGCTGCAGAATTGATGGGAAAACGCCCAGAGTTATCCACTAAACAATGGATTCATATACTTGAAAACGTGGAGCAAACTTTGAGAAAACAAGAACGTCGAGGATGTTACATTTGGTTTGGCGGAGAACCAACTATTCGTAAGGATATAAAGGATTTAATAAGCTATGCGGGGGAAAAAGGATATTATCAAGCAATTTCTACAAATGGAACACTTTTTAATGAGGACTTAGCAAAATTATGTGCGGATGTTAAAATGCATCATGTCTTCATTAGCTATGATAGTGTTAATTCTGAGCGTGCTGCATATATTAGAGGGTATCCCAAAGCTAAAGAAGCTGCTGAAAGAGCAATTAAATTGGCTCTAGATTATGGACATTTAGTTATTTGCACAGCCACTGTCCAACAAGCAAATTTTGATGAATTGGAAGCAATACAAGAGAAACTGGAGTCAATGGGCGCTTTACCATATTTCAGAGCTGTTATCAAGCAAAGAACTGCAGAGAAAAATTGGAATGATATTGGGTTAGATTATGACCAATATCGACAATTTTACGACTTCAAATTCAAGCATGTTGTTGATGCAGTAAGGAAAGGAGAGGCATCCTTTCTAAATAAGGTATATACTTATGATATGGTTCCATTTATGGAATGTCCTCGAACATTGGAAGAAAAAGCTGCATTAGAATGGGGTGTAGGATGTCAAGCATGTCGTTCAGTTTCAGGTATTGATGTTAATGGTGATTTCTTTCCATGTGATTATCCTTCTCAACTTACCTTGGGTAATGTTTTGACTCAGAGTTTTGAGGAGATAATGGATTCTGAGATGTTTAAAGCCATCAGAGATAGAAAAATAAAAGGGAGATGCTCAACTTGTCACCATCTCGAAATGTGTGGAGGAGGGTGTAGGGTGCATGCAGAAAACGAAACAGGTGATTTCTTAGCAGCTCTTCCTTTTTGTTGGCACGATGATGATCATGAACATGAAAACTGCTTTTAAAGGCGAATAATTATGGAGTGGGAAAAGGACACCGAGAAATTATTTGAAAGAATAGTAGAACAAATGCCTCAAGGGTTTCGACCTTCAGTAGAACCTTTGATTGTGGAGGCTGCGGAAAAGAGGTGCCTTGATCGAAATGGTGCTTATATTAGTGATGCGGATGTGGTCTTAGGGATATTTGATATTATCCCTGAAGCATTTAAACCTATAATGGTTGAAGATTTAACAAAACTGGGAATTGATGTTGAACGCTATATAGAGCTTAAAGATATTAAAGATCGACTTAAAGTTTCTTGGCAAAAATTAGAACAGGGTTTTCATCCAGGTAATATACATTTTGCAATGTATGTGACTGACAAATGTAATCAAAAATGCATACACTGTGCCGCTGATGATCATATCCTTCGACCCGAACTATCAACAGAAAAATGGTGCAAGATATTAGAGAATGTTGAAACAGGTTTAAGGAAGCAGGGAAGGCATGCTTGTTTTGTGTGGTTTGGTGGTGAGCCTACGTTACGTAAAGATATAGGTGAGATTATGAAGTTTTGCAAAGATAATGATTATATTCATGCACTTATTACAAATGGTGTTTGCTTTGACGAAGAATTCGTTAAACTGTGTAAAGAAAACAATATAAGCCATGTATTTGTCAGTTTTGACAGTGCCGATCCTAAGAAGAACGATGAAATTCGAGGCTTTCCCAACTCATTAGATTATGCTAAGAAAGCAATTGATCTTTGTTTGAAGTACGGAATTTTTGTATGTTCTTCTATTACTATTATGAAACAAAATATTGATGAGCTAGAAGAACTCAAGGCATTATCTGAAAAATGGGGTTCACAACCCTACTTTAGATGTGTAGTTAAACAGAATCGAGCTGCTGAATTTTGGGATGAGATAGGTCTAACTACGGAAGAATATAAAAAAATGTATGACTTCAAATACAAACATGCTATTGAAACGATACGGAAAGGTGAAGCTGGAACATTGCCCGCCTACGAAATTTATGATATGGTACCATTCATGGAACAACCAAAGGATGATAAAGAATTAGCTGCAATCGAATGGGGAGTGGGCTGTTTGGCCTGTAGAACGATGATGGGGATAGGTATTGATGGTACAATATACCCCGCTGGATATCCTACAACATTAACGCTTGGAAATGCATTAAAAGATAATTTTGAAGATGTTTTAAACTCCCAGCTCTATAAAGATATTCGAGATAGGAAAAAGATTAATGGGAAATGTGCATCTTGCCATCATCTTAAATATTGCGGTGGTGGGTGTCGAGTAACTGCAGAATATATAACCGGTGATTTTTTCGGTTCATTTCCGTTCTGTTGGCATGAAAATGATCACGAACATGAAGTTGACATTGCTCAAAAAAAGCATATTGAAGTACTTGAATAAAAATAAAAGTTAATAAAGTGTAAAAGTGAGATAAATGCGTGTTCTAATTTTTTCTGGGAGTCGAGAGATAGTACATGTAATGGTTCCACCAATCGGTGAAGCATATATAGCCTCTTATCTAGTTAGTCAAGGTCATGAGGTAAAATTACTGGATTTAACTTTAAGCAATGATTTTAAGAACGATATATCTAAAGCAATTTATGATTTTAATCCCCAAGTAATAGGTGTTTCAATACGAAACGTTGATTCAACTACATACCCTGGTAATCTCTTTTTTTACCTTCCCGTAAAAAATATTATCCAATACATTAAACAGCTTGTAGAACCCGACATTCCCATAATCTTGGGTGGTGCTGGTTTTTCTATTTTTTCTGAGGAAATTTTAAAAGATCTAAATCATGATTTAGGTGTTGTTGGCGATGGAGAATTTGTGTTTGCTGAGATAATAAAAAGAATCGAAAGGGAAGAAGATCTTAGAAGTATTGAGAAAGGAGTTTGCTTTTTAGATAGTAAAGGTACATACCACCAAAAACCACCATGGCGCGTTGAAAATTTAGATGATCTTCCTATCCCAATACGAGAAATGATGGATAATGATGCTTATCTTATAGATCCCATGAAAAAATCAGGCCTTATTTGGGGAAATATTCAAACTAAGCGTGGGTGTCCAATGAATTGCATTTATTGTAGTTATAGATACATTGAGGGGTCCAATGTTCACTATCGTTCTCCAGAAAATATTGCAGAGGAACTTGATTTAATTGTAAATAATTATGGACTAAAAAACATTTTTATTGTTGATAGTATTTTTAATTTAGATTATGATCATGTAAGAAATACATGTCAAGAAATAATAAACCACAAAATAGATGTAAATTGGGGTGCTAATTACGCTCCAAGTAGGAAATTCCTTGATTTAATGCCATTAATGAAAATAAGTGGAGCTACTCATTTCGCAACAGGAATTGAGTCATTATCTGAAGAGATGCTTATGAGAATGAACAAAAGTAGGTCTCCTGATGATGCAATCCTTACATCAGAGAAATGCATTGATTTAGAAATCGAGCAATTAATACATATCATTGTTGGAGGTCCAGGAGAAACCCTAAAAACAGTGCGAGTATCCTTAGATAGATTAGAGACTATTGAGAGCTATCAAGGAAATTTATGGCAAGGTGATGGAGATGTGATAGTATTTATTGGAATGAGAATATATCCCCATACACTTCTTCAACGTATTGCTGAAGATGATGGAATAATTCAGAAAGGGGAAAATTTACTTAAACCTAAATTCTATATATCCCCAAAAATTAAAGAAGTAGACCTATTCCAAGTAGTAAGGGAATATGGTGAGAAAAATCCAAGATGGATGATGCCAGGACTTGGCTTTAATAATCCAGATGGATTTGCTGAGATGAGTCAAATCCAATTTGCAAAATATCAAAAATAAAAAAAGATCTGATAAAAGTTAAGGATTTAAAAATCAAAATAAGGAAGTGAGAATAATGAATGAAGAACAAATAGGATGTGGAGTGTCTCTACGTGAGGCTATGCCACTAGGAAAGGAAACTCCCCTGGAGGTTATCAAACAATTAGGAGAAGATGGACTTTCTGGAGGACTTGGTGATGTGTGTTACTACGCAAGTTTCGATTGTAACTTAAATTGTTATATGTGTTTGGTGAGACATATGAAAGGACGAAAGATACCTAAAATGTCAATGGAGCAAATTAAAGAAGGATTTAAGGATGCGAAAGTGTTATTTCATCTTGGAGGAGAACCCTGGGTAAATAAAGATATGATGGAAATAGTGGAATATTTTGATAGTCAGGATGTGAACCAAATTATGTCTACAAATGGCACTCAGGTAAGTAAAGAAGTGGTCGAGAAATTAGCAAAATTAAAAAATTTTGTGAATATTCAAGTCTCTTTAAACGCACCAGATGACTTAGATGGAAAAATCCGGGGAGTTCCAAAAGCATATGAAAAATCTATTGAGGCGATCAGAATGCTTGTTGATGCTGGATTATCCACTTGGATTCATTGTACAATAGTTAATGAAAATGTTGATATATTGGCAGATATGGTCAAAATTGGCGCAGAATTAGGTGTAGGTGCTGTTAATTTCATTTTCGGACATGTTATTACTGAAGAACAAATTGAATCTTCTAAAACTCTCATGAAAAAATGGATTGGTGAAGATGTCGAAATAAACGGAGCAGTAGTAGATATATCATATTCTGAAGAGCAATTAATTAACAGCATTAATGCAGCTAAAGAAGAAGGGAAAAATTCTGGAGTTCAAGTTATGTTTTTCTCAAAATTATTTGGAGATCATCCAGAAATATATTGGCGAGGAACTTTACGTGAACAAGAACAACCAATCTGTCAATTAACTCTAATGCCCCCAATGACACCTAATATAGGACCAGATGGCTCAGTATACAACTGTCCGTATATAGTAAAGAGTTTTGGTAATATAAATGAAATGCCGCTTAAAGAAATATGGGATTCTGAACAAATACGCGCCTTTCGGAGAGGTATGATCAATGATAAGCTTTTACCAATATGCACTCGGTGTCCATGCAGCGACATAGTGGATGTCTCTGATAAAAAAGAACATGATTTACTAAATATAAACAAATGGACAGATTATATAGAAAGGCTGACAAAGGAATTTAATGAACTACCTGATGTGAAACCACTTTTGGCAAACGTGGAACCTACGGTATTCCAATATAATCTTAATGATCATCCCGAGTTAAACTTTTGGCATGCTTTCGATAAAAATGGCATTAGAGGTGGTATGGGTGAAAACGTAGAAAATAAAGATTATATTCAACTCATCCATAGAGCTGATTTTGATGTAGTAAGAAAAATTTTTTCAGGTGAACAAAATCCTGTACAAGCAACTATGGCAGGACTGTATAAGGTTGATGGGGATATGGCTAAATTAATGGCTTGTGCCCCTTTCTTGCCGTTACAAGTAGTAGCCCACGAAAAAGTTATAAATAAATAAAATGTATTTTATAAAAATGAAATGTAAAAGAGGTTAAGAACTTGGTACACGAATTGTTAGACTTAGCTAAGTGGACGGATTATATTAAAAAATTGACAAAAGAATTCAATGCTCTTCCCGAAGTTCCGCCAATATTAAGTAGTATTGAACCAACTTTATTCCAATATAATCTTAATGATCATCCAGAGTTAAATTTCTGGCATGCTTTTGATAAAAATGGAATCAAAGGCGGAATGGGTGAAAATACAGAAGATAAAGATTTTATTAGACTTGTCCATAAGGCTGATTTTGAGGTAATAAGAAAGGTTTTTAGTGGAAAACTAAATCCAGTCCAAGCAACCATGGATGGGATTTACATTGTTGATGGTGATATGGCTAAATTAATGGCATGTGCTCCATTATTACCATTGCAAGTAAAAGCACACGAAAAAGTAATATAGAATATTTTTTTAAAAAAAAAACAAACAATTAAAAAAGACGAGGTAAATTATTATGGATTGGGAACCAAAAGTTAAAGAACTTTATGACAACGTAGTTTTAAGAATGCCAGAAATGGTTAAACCTGTTATAGCTCCAGAGCTTCTAGAAAAAGCCGAAGAAAAATGTGGAGAACGTCGAGGGAAAGAAGTGGCTGAAGTAGACCTGATTATTGCGTTATTTGAGATCACACCCACTGCTTTTCAGCCAGTGATGACAGCAGATTTAAAAGAATTGGGAGTTGATTATGATAGATATCTTGCGAAGGTTCAGTCGAATTTTAAATGTACAAATGATTTAGGTCAGATGCTTAACGATTTTGCGAAGATCTGTTATATAGCAGGTGTAAGTTTCAATAAGAATGCAGTTCAGAGGGTATTCAAGGCATATAAGGAATTTTTCATAGGGGCTCCTGTATCCATCAGGACTACGACCAAATCTGTTGAGCGTAGAGATGTTGCACTTAGATACGTCGAATTTTTTATGCCACATAATCCGGATCCTTATACACATGCAATTAATGAGGGATTAATAGAAAAAGATGATCACCCGATACATGAAATGATAATAGAAGCTATGAATACTTTTCAAATGATGGGCTATGGAGTAGATGTAGATGCTAGCACAGGATTATCGAAAATTTGGCCGTTTATCGTCCCTGGTTCAATTGAACCAATCTTTTCGATGAAATCAATCCCGAAAAGTATGGTCAAGTATCGTGAATACTTTCTTAAGCATGGATTAACAGATTTCAGTCTTTTTGCATTTGATTTTCTACATAAAACTACGAACATTTATTTCATGCTAAAACAACCACCAAAAGCAACATATGATAATTGTATAGCGCTTGTAGAGGATTTGGGATTTAAAATTGCATCTAAGGAGGCAATGGAAGGTTGTACTAAAGCAGTTCATCTTAATTATACATTCAGCTGGGAATCTGAAGATATTGAACGTTTTTGTTTTGGTATGGCATGTGATGAGCCTAAAGATGTTCCTGTGCATTTTCACCCTTTAATGGAGAAATTTGTGGCAGAAACACCCCTCCAAAGCGATTCGACCAAATTCATCTGGGGAGTAGCTTTTACTAATAATAGTTTTTATTATAAGATTGAAAATGATTATAATGGAGCGATGATAGACTTTTTAGGTATGGGCTGTAAAGCTGGTCTGGATACTTATAAATAATTTTTTTTAATTTTTCTGATCAAATTAATATGAACATGAGTCAAGTCATGAAGATTATAATTGATGGGGAGTATAATAGGGATTTAATTGCGCATATTAAAAATGATAAACTACCTATTACACATATCATTGTTCACGTTCCACAGAGTTCTATCGGCAATAGTTCGATATTCCTTCCTAAAAATCTCCCATCTTTTAGTGAATTTGAAGAATATACTAGATTAATCCAAGAAAATGGTATTATTCCAATAGCAGGACTTGATTCAACTTGCCAAGGAAATCTAGAAGCTCATATTCAACAATATGAAGCAAATAATTCACTTTTTAAAAAGTTAAATAGTCTTGATTATAAGGAAATTTTGGTGTCTTCTCCTAATAATGTTGGATATGTAAAGGCAAACTACCCTTCAATGAAAATCTATCTTTCATATTCCCAATATGTAACTTCAATAAATCGTGCAAAGATTTTTTTCAAACTAGGCATAAATTCTATCATTTTACATCCTGACATAATCAGATTTTTTCATGCTTTGGAAAGCTTCATTAAATTTAAAGAGATATCACATCAATCCCACAAAATTGATTACATATTACCTCTTAATCTTGGATGTAATTGGGGTTGTATTCATTGGTATCAACATCACAATTTACAAAGCCATAGAACAATAAATTCCCCTGTCCTTTCGGATCAGGAACAAATTAGTAATGTAGATGATGAGTTTGATTATTCCCTTTTATATTGTTGGAAAAAACGCCTTAAAGAACCTGTCAATATTCTAAAATCAGGGTGGATTTCACCTGAAAACGTTGACTTCTATAAAAATATGGGATATCAGAATTTTCTTCTATTCACGAGTGGTTTCTCTACAAATAAGATAATTAAGCTTATCAAGAGCTATATCGATAAATCACTTGAGGAACCGTTCAATGAGTATTTGAACATACCTCAGCCATATGGCAGTTATTGGCCAAAGAATGGAACAAAACAAGCCTTAATTCAACTTTCTCCTGACAATCTCTCAAGGTTCGTAAGACATTACCCGTATCATAATTATTATCCTTTTGAAAATGAAATGAATGAATATTGCGAAAATTATCTACAATATTTTAAGGTTGGCAATGTCCAAGAAAGAGAAAAACTTCTTGAAACAATAAACAAAAAAATGAATGAAATGCGAAAGGGGACTTTAAAGGGGTGAAACAATGCGAATTTCATTAGCGTGTAATTGGAAATTAGATTTATTGAACCAAATAGAAGGAAATTCCTCTTTAAATCGAAATGTTTATGATTTATATGGAACTTATGACCTTAGTTTTACTGGTTCTGGTCGCCCTTTTCTATTAATGCCAAAGAAGACAAAATCTGAGATAAGGAATTATATAACCAAAGTTCATGACTTAGGTCTTAAATTTACTTGGCTGTGGAATGGAGGATGTCTTGGATATTATAAATTTAATTCAGAGCAGCAATCTAAAGCTCTAAAAGAGTTAGACTGGTTAGATGATATGGGTGTGGAGTACCTCACTGTAACTGATCCGTATCTAGCTGAGTTCGCTAAACTTTACGTTCCAAAACTTAAATTAAAAGTTTCTGTAATAGCAGAAGTTAATTCCCTCTCACGTGCATTAGATTGGCAAGAAATAATTGGTAAAGATGGGGTATTGACATTATCCATTATGCTTAACCGTAACCTTCCACTTCTCAAAGAAATACGTGAAGCAGTAAAATGTGAAATAGAGTTACTTACTAACGATTGCTGCCTTTATGATTGTCCTTTTCGCTTCTTTCATTATACCGAATGTGCTCATGCGAGTCAAACTCATGATGTGCTAGAAGGTTATTATAATGATTGGGCTACTATAGCCTGTCAAAATCAAAAAAGTCATAATCCAGAACAAATCCTGATGTGTAGGTGGATACAACCTTCTGATCTGGATAAATATATTGATATTGGGATCGACTACTTTAAAATATCAGGAAGGAGATACGGAACACCTTGGTTATTACGAACTCTAAGAGCATATTGTGAAAAATCATACGATGGGGATCTTGGAGACATTTTTAATGGATATTCTTTTGTTTCAGATCCATTAATACTTGCTGGGGCACAATTCTCTGAATTTGCTGCCAAACAAGAAAAAATGGGAGGAGATCCTGACGATATGGGAATAATGTTAAGTGTACCAGACTTTAACGCTAGATTAGAGGGTATTAAGTTGAATAAATTCATCAAAAACCTTCCATTTCAAGGGATGAGATGTAATGAAAATTGTGGGATAACCTGTAACTACTGTAATGAAATCGCAAAGAAAGCTTATATAATCCCTTCAGAAAAGAATGCAGAATCGTATAGAAACTATATGGCTTATTTGATAGAGTACCTTAATACTGGTGATATGTTTCAACCTAAAGAAAAGAGAAAAGTTGAAAGCCCTGTAAAAGAGATAGTGTCAGATACATATATTGGGCTCTCTTGGAGTCCTGAGGCAAGAGCTTTATTTGAAGACGCTATGTTCATTGTTCCAAAAGAGATGCAACAAGCCGCAAAAAAGGGGATTGGTTATACCACAGAAAGAACTGCAGAAAAGCAGGGCTTAAGTCAGGTTACTAAAGATTTACTTATCTCAATCTTAATTCAATTAGTTCCTCAACCCTTTAAACATGATGTTATTGATTATTTAATTGAGAAGAATATAGATCTAACTCGATTTATGAGAATTGAAGAAATAAATTATGTTAAATCACTACCATATGGTACCGATTTAATGGCTCAAAGAGCTAAAGAAAAAGGATTAGTAATTGAAAATCCTGAAGTTAGTATGAATAAAAAACAAATCCAAAAAAAAATAGAGGTGAAAATTAAAATGGATACTAAAGATGAATGGGAAGCGTATCTTACCCGTTTTATGAAGGCCTATAATGAACTGCCAGATCTTGCAACTCTACTAAAGCCTGTTGCTCCTTTGCTTTTCCAATACGAAATAACGGACAGGCCAGAGATGAATTACTGGCAATTTATTGAACCTGATAAGATGGTTTGGGGTATGGGTAAATATTCTGGACCAGATATACCAAAAATAATCCATAAAACAGATTTTGAAACTATCAAAAAGGTAAACTCTGGTGAAACTGATCCTATACAAGCAACCATGGCAGGGACATATGTTGTCGAAGGTGATCCAACTAAGCTAATGGCCTGTGCCCCATTATTACCGCTTAATCCAAAAGCTCACGCCAAAGCAATGGAAGAATAAAGAGATAAAAATACTAAAATATAAAATTACAATTAAAAATTGGGTAAAGGAGGAGAAAAACAATTCAATTAACTGTTGCAACTAATTGGGATTTTGAGCTTATTGACAAATTGGCTAAATATCCCGTACGAGATCTTTATGGAGTTGGAAATTTCTCTATTGTAGGTCATGGGCGACCTTCTTTTTTAATAAATGAGATATCGGAAGAACAAATTGCTGAGTATGTAAAAGAAGTCCATAAGAAAGGAATGGAATTTTCATATTTATTGAATGCCCCTTGCATGAGTAATATGGAATATGAACCTAATTTTCATCGAAGGTTGATTAACTATATTCAATGGATAAGTGATATAGGTTCAGATAATGTAATAGTAACTATTCCTTTCCTAATTCAGATTATTAAGGAACAGTTTCCCAAATTGAAGATTCGGGTATCAACAATATCAGATGTGAATAGTGTAAATCGTGCCAAGTTCTATGAAAATCTTGGGGCAGACGAAATAACACCTAGTATAATGATCAATCGAGATTTCAAGACATTGAGCAATATAATAAAAACTGTTAAATGTAAAATCGTTCTACTCTTAACAGATGGATGTTTATATCAATGTCCATTTAGATATTATCATTATAATCTTTTAGGACATTCTTCCCAAAGTGACCATGAGCTTGGAGGAAAATACATAGATTCGTGTATACTCAATTGCAGTGCTATTAAATTTTCAAATCCCACTGAAGTAATTAAAGCTCGTTGGATTCGTCCTGAGGATTTATCCTATTATGAAGAAATTGGAATTGACACATTTAAGATTGCTGGACGCCGGATGTCTACTGAATGGATTGTTCGAGCCGTCAAAGCATATTCCTCACGTAAATACGATGGTAATCTTGTTGATATCATTCAAGGATTCACACTGTCTATTGGAGGTGAAAAAGATCCTTCAATAAAATTTACTAAAACGATTGATCAAGAATCTAAATCAAAATTAATGATAGATAATACCAAACTCGATGGATTTTTAGATTTTTTCAAAAAGCAAGACTGTGTGTCAATGTGTGGTGAATGTAATTACTGTGAAGAATGGGCTAAAAAAGCTATAATTCTTCATAAAGAAGAAGCTCCAAAATATGTTGATTCAGTAAAAGATTATCTTGATGATCTAGTAACCAGTCGTGAATTTGGAGTTGATACTGTTAAACCTAAAGAAAAGAAACACGAAACATTTAACTGGGATTCTGAAACAGCGCATATTTTCGATAAATTAATAGAGTTATCACCCCCTCAGTTTCGTTCGATTGCTAGGGTGGCTATTTCTTCTCTTGCTGAAGAAAAGGCTAAAAAGAGATCTTCCTCAAAAGTTGAGAATCAGGACATAATTGAAGCGTTTATAGAAGGGACTCCCGGTCCATTTCAAGCAGACATGAGAGAAGGTCTCAAGAAGTACGGGCTTTTAAAATGAAAATTTTTTTTAAAATTAAAATAATAAACAAAAATTCAACAAAAATAAAAATAACGTGAAAAAAAATGAATTGGAATCCTAAAGTATATAAGAATTTTGAAGAAATAATTAAAGATATTCCCGATGAGTTTAAAGTTATAGCAACTCAAATGATAAAATTAAAAGCTGAGGAGAATGCAGAAAAACAAGGAGCTGAGAAGGTCGAAGAAGAACATATGATCGACGCGTTTCTTACGGTAACTCCTAATAGTTTTCGTCCTTTAATGTATCAATCTGTCAAAAATGTTGGAATAGATTTAGAAAAATATACAAATATCGATGAAGTCGTAGAAGCCTGGAAAGAAGTTCCGAGTTATCTTAATAAGGATACATTACATCTACTTTGGCAATTAACTGAGAGATGTAATTCAATGTGTATTCATTGTCGAGTTGATTCAAAAAGAAAAATGCCCATCGATGAAGAACCAACTGAAAGTATATTTCAAATGATCGATAATATAATTACTTCATGGGATCATCCAACAAAAAAGATAGTCTTTAACTTTACAGGCGGAGAACCATTACTAAGAAAGGATATTTGGGAAATATTAACTTACGCAAAACAGCGTGCAGAACCAAAAGGACATATGATTGCATTTGCATCAAATGGGTATCTCATCAATGACGAAATAGCTGAAAAGCTTCGTGATCATGGTGTTGGTCTTATTTTTATAAGTCTTGACTCTATTGACCCCGAAATTAACGATCTCATTAGAGGTACAAAGAACTCATTCAATCGTCAAAAACGGGCAATAGAAGCCTGCAACAAGGCGGGAATCTTGGTTATTATAAGCTGTACTGTCATGAAACAAAATTTTGAGTCTTTTTATGATATAAAGGAGTATGCTGAGAAATTAGGGGTTTATTATTATTTTACAGGTATCATACGTGTTGGTAGAGCACACGAGAATTGGGAAGATCTTGGCTTAACTGATGAGCAATATAGAGAATTGTATGACATAAAATTTGGTGATATTATTCAAGATATCAGAAAAGGTGACATTGAGAAAATACCGCTTATGTCATGCTTTGATATGGTACCCTTTATGGAAATGCCTGCATCTGTAAAAGATCGGGAGTTTTTAGAATGGGGTGTGGGGTGTCAGAGTTGCAGATGTGTTATGGGAGTCGGCATACATGGTGATGTTTATCCTTGCGAGTTTATTACTAAAACTGTACTTGGAAATCTAAAAAATCAATCTTTTAAGGAAATATATGAATCGGAAATGGCATCTGTTCTTAGAGAACATCGCGATCGTAAGGGAAAGTGTGGAGAATGTGAGCATCTTGATCTATGTGGAGGGGGATGTATTTTGCATACAGAAACGACTGTAGGTGATATATTAGGATCTCTACCATATTGTTGGCATAATCATAACGATCATGACCATTTTAATGTTAAATAACGTCAAAATACAAAAAAGGTGAGATTAATTGAATAAAGATGAATGGAATGACTATCTTCAAAAAATTGCAGAAAAGATTAATTCATATTCTGAATGTAGAGAATTCTTCGAAGCACTCGGAAAGGTAACCTTTCAATATAAAGTCACTGACAAACCAGAATATAGTTTTTATCAAGAATATACACCTACGAGTTTACAAATTCATTTAGGAACAATGCAAGATCCAACGGTCACTCATATTATGAGATTTGATATAATTCGTGAAGTTTTTGCAGGGAATATCAATCCAATAGATGCTACTGCTGAGGGAAATTATGCAGTTGAGGGAAATATGGCCAAATTACTTAAAGCTGCAGGATTAATACCATATATTAAAAGAGCACATACAGAAATCTCAAAAATATAAACTTGTTTATTTTTTCTGTTATTCTAAATTTAAGAAGTTTGAAGGTGAGAGAATGATTAACGAGGCTTATCATGCTTTAAGAGAATTTGTAGGAAATGAAAATATATCAATAGATCCAGCAATATTGTGGGCATATTCAAAAGATTCGAGTATCCAAAAGCCAAAACTTCCAGATATGGTTATACGACCTAATTCAACTCAAGAAGTTTCATCAATTATAAAATACGCTAATGAAAATAAAATTCCCATTATTCCAAGTGGCGGGCGATCTTCTCTTTGCGGTGCAGGATATTCACTTAAAGGTGGTGGGATTATTATTGATCTTACACGAATGACTGATATTCTTATTTATGATGATGAATTAAATGTGGAAGTTGAAGCAGGATGTACATTTAGTAAATTGGCGTTTGAACTTAAACAAAAGAACCTCACGATTGGTCCACCTGGACCTTTTTCAGCATTTGCCGCAACTTTAGGAGGAGGACTTGCTGTTAATACTTACTCTATTTATGGTAGCAATTTATATGGTTTACCCTCAGAGAAATTACTTTCATTGGAAGTAGTATTACCAACTGGTCAAATTATTAACACTGGATCTGCAGCCAATCCTAAAAGCAAACCAATATTTCGTTATTGTAATGGCCCTGATTTTGGAGGATTATTTTTGGGGGCACATGGGACACTTGGGATCATAACTAAAGCTACGTTTCGAGTGGAAAAAAGGCATCAAGAAGAAGCTTATTTTGATCCAGTTTTTGATACTATTGAAGAATGTACTCAATGTGCAATTGAATTAACTAAGACGCGATATACTGGTATGATTATGCAATTTGCTCCAATTTTTTATAAACAAAGTGGTTTGGATATCCGTGCTAAAGGCGGTGGACTGTTAGTTAATGTTTTTGGTGATCCTGAAAACATTTTGCATCGTAAAAATATTGTTGAAAATATTATAACAAAATATACAGATATGACAACGGATACATTTGCTCCTATATTTAATGCTCGCGAATATGCTAAATATAGACACTGGTGTTGTGTAAATGGAAAATGGGCGGAAATTGCAGGTTACTTATCACTTGATAAAGTTAATGAATATATAAAGATTTGTGAGAATTATATTGAAAAAAACAAAGAAATAGTTAATAAAACTTCTTTAATTCCCCAGATGGGAGCCATCTACACCCTCAATTGTGTAAATATTTTTGCGATGTTCTTAATATATGATGTGAACCCAGAGAATACCGAAGCCTCCCTCACACTAACGAAAAATTTTGCTGATATTCTGTTCGATTTTGGACTATCACCATATTGGATTGGAAAAGCCTACTCGAATGCAATTTTTTCTCGACTGGACTCGAATTATGTGAAACTATACCATATGATAAAAAATCTTTTAGATCCAAATGCAATTATGAATCCTGGTATGTTTGAATTGGAGAAGGAGGGAGAGCCTTGATCAGAGAGGAGTTAAAAAAACAGTTAGATCTATGTATGGGCTGTGGATATTGTCGTGATGCTTATGGGGATGAAGGATGGCTTGAAGGTCTTAAAACAAAGCATATCTGCCCTGTAAAGGAAGTATTGGGATTTGACTCATATACAGCTAAAGGTCGAATTTTGCTCGGAAAAGCTTTATATGACGAACATCTACCTTATACACCTAATGTGGCAGACATTTTTTATAAATGTACCTTATGCGGTAACTGTGAAGCTCATTGCATCTCACGAGGTCTTCCTTTTGTAGATTCAGACTTAAAAGTGCGAGAAATCATCAGACATTTTAGAGAGAAAATTGTTAAAGAATCGTTAGATTTTCCCAAGCAAATTGAAAAGTTAGGCATTAATGTATCCAAATATGGGAATGTTTTTGGAGAGGAAATTCCCACTATCGCTATTCCGTATTTAAATAAAAACCATGATTCAGAAACTAGATACTTTTTAGGTTGTATGGTAAATTATAGGGAAAATCATATAGCAAGTGCCGTTAATAATTTAGCAGCTAAATTGTCACTAAATCTTGGAGTAGTAGAGAAAGAATTTTGTTGTGGAAGTCCTCTACTTCGCACCGGACAGGTGAAAGTAGCTAAATCAATTATGTCAAAAAACGCTGAACTTCTTAATAATCTTGGAATAACAAACCTAATCACATCTTGCCCTGGATGTTTTAATACCTTTAAGAATGAATATCCAAAACATGGATTTCAATTAAATTTTGAGGTATTGCATATCTCTAAATACCTTTCTACCCAATCACAAATTAAAAAACTCATTTCAAATGAAAAAACTATAAAAGTAACCTATCATGATCCCTGTGAATTAGGAAGACTCAACAAGATCTATGATCCTCCTCGTCAATTATTACAAAATATTCCTAATGTTCAACTGATTGAACCTTTCCGTACCCGAATTAATGCATGGTGTTGCGGTGCAGGAGCAGGTGTTCAAGCAGGGTATCCCGAGCTAGCTAAACAAATAAGTATTGATCGTTTTAATGAATTACAAAACACTAAAGCGGATTTCATTGTTACATCATGCCCTAATTGCTTGTACGCTTTAGGAAAAGCAGGTAAAGTATATGATATTATTGAATTTTTAAATCAGTTTTTAATTTAAGCGTGACAAGTGAAAATAAATTATAATTTTATTAAAGTCTTCCGTTTAGCTTTTTCAGCATAAAAGTATCTTCCAGATCCCATGACATCTACATGTCTAAAAGTGATTTCATTGAATTCCCAAATAGAGACATTAATATTTTCTTCCTTTATATATTTTCCCATTTCATCTTTAGTATTTGCCCATATTATATTCCTTATCATTTTTCCTAATTCTGAAGCAAGTATTTCCTCATCTGAAGGATAATATTGGTCAGGGTCTGCACCAATAGCTACATTTCCTTTGATGTATTCACCTGGATTTTCCAAGGCTTTTTTTTGATATTTTTCAAATAACTCTATCAAAGTCTTTAATTTCTTTAAGCTGGGCTCCCCAATTTCATTTAATACATCATATACAATTGATTTTGGGTTTCTTAAATAATCATGAACCGTATCCGGAGTTCTTTTTGGTTCATAATCTGGGAATAAATCTTCTTCATTCAAAATTTTCTCACCCATTATTTTGATTATAAATAAGGTTCATAATTTATAAATCCCAACTTCTATTTTTTATTATTGAGTATTAATTTTTATCTAAAATCATATATGGTTAAGGTTTCTTATTAATGTCGGCAGGAAACACCAAAAATTTAAAAAAAAATGATGGAAATCGTCCAATCTATATTTTTAAAATAGTAGTTCTCGGAGAAGGCCGTGTAGGAAAGACTTGTATTGCTAAACGTTTATGCTTTGACACTTTTGATGTTCATACCGCTGAAACACTTGGGATAGATTTTTACTCCTATGATTTTCCGGCTACTGTTGATGGAGATCCCTGTTTTATTAGAATAAGCATTTGGGATTTTGGAGGCCGAGAGCAATTTAAAAAGCTATTTCCGTATTATATTAACGGTGCTAATGGGATATTTATGGTATTTAGTTTAGTAGATCTTCAAACTTTATTAAGATTAGACTGGTGGTATAAAAGATTAGGAGAGTATAATCAAGCCGAAACGCCAAGAACTTTTATTGGTACAAAAAACGATCTTGTTAACGATGTTGATGAAAAGACGAGAGTCGATAAATTAGTCATAGATAGATTTATGAAGCGTCATGATGAAGTGGATTTTGTTAGAACTTCTTCAAAGGAAAATTTCAATATCCAGAAGATATTCAAGGAATTGGTCATTAAGATATTAGAAAAAAATAAACTAGATTATGATCAACTCGAATAAAGAAAATTAATCTCTATTTTATCGAATTTAAATTATAATTATAACTAATTTTAAAGGTTTTTCAATTGGTAGATATATTTCATGAGGAAGACGGAGATCTTTCCATATTGAATGGAAAGACAATAGGGATTATAGGATATGGCAATCAAGGGAGAGCTCAAGCACTAAATTTGAGGGATTCTGGGTTACGTGTAATTATTGGGAATATTGAAGATACTTATAAAGAAGCAGCAATTAAAGACGGTTTCTCTGTCCAATCAATATCCAAAACAACGCAAGATTCTCAGATAATTTTTATTCTTATTCCAGATGAGATAATGAAAAAGGTATTTGAAAAAGAAATTCGACCAGAAATTCAACCCAATTCAGCATTAGTTTTTGCAAGTGGATACAATATCGGTTTTAATTTATTAAGACCACCAGCAAATACAGATATCCTCCTATTAGCCCCACGAATGATTGGAGTGGGTGTACGGGAAAACTTTCTCAAGAATGAGGGATTCTTCAGTTTTATCGCAATTAACCAGGACGTTACTGGCAACGCTAAAGAATTATTATTGGCGTTAGCTAAAGGTATAGGAACTTTAAAAAAAGGAGTTATCCAATTAACATTTAAACAAGAAGCAGAATTGGATTTATTTAATGAACAAGCATTTGGGCCTGCGTTTGGAAGAGTCTTATTATCAAGTATTTATACTTTAATTGAAGCAGGGTATCCTCCTGAAGCAGTGTTAGTTGAAATGTATATGAGTGGAGAGATGGTATATACTTATAAAAAAATGGCAGACGTAGGATTAATCAAACAAGTAGATTTTCACTCTCAAACAAGTCAATATGGAGCAATGAGTAGGGGAATACGATATAGGAATCTTCCCTTGAAACCAAAGATGAAAAAAATCTTACATGAGATTCAAAGTGGTGAATTTACAAAGGAATGGGAAAAGAATATTACAAAAATGAAGTTTAAATTGATAAAATATTTTGCTACTAAGCAAAAAATAAATAAATTTGAAAAGCAAGCTAGAAAAAATCTCAATTTAAAACTCTATGATATCTATGAAGAAGCTCCTCCAACTGAAGAAGAAATATCTCAATTAAAAGAAATTTCGGATGAATTAAAAATATTCGAACAATATTTCGAATAATTCATTCAAATTAGAATTACAACTACTCCCAAAATAGTTAAGACTACTCCAATAAATCCAAATTTAGAAATTTTTTCTTTATTTACCAAGTATGTCAAGGGTACTGCGAATAGAGGGCTCGCGGAGGCAACTAGAGCAACAATATTTGCTCCTGCAACATGAACCGATTCAGTATATAGATATGCTCCTAAGGAAGTCCCAATAATCGAAGCAATTAATAATAGCATCCAGGTGTAAAGAGTTTTTTTCAAGGTATCTGAATTCTCACTCTTTTTTTTTAAATAATTCTCACGCCAAACCAGCGAGCCCAAAATCATTAACGCAAATGGAAACCTAATAGCATTTGCAATTACAGAGCTTAATTCTTTTACAACAATAAACTGATCTATTTTACTTGTTGCAACTTCTATCATAATTGCCCCAATGGCCCATCCAAGAGACGCTGTTAAACAAAAAACTATAGGTTTAATCATATCTTTTCCGAAAAAATCTTGAAATTTTAATGCTATAGACCGTTGGGAAAAAAGTTCTTCAGAATTTTCTCTGAAGTTTGAATTATGAGTTTTTGTTTTAGATTTTCCTATAATCGTAATTCCAATTCCAATGAGAACTAATGATATTAATAAGTTAAGTTTAAATGCTTTATTAAGAAAAATTAGAGACAGAATAAAGGTAAATAGGGGATATGTCATTGAGATAGCGAGAGCTATTGTGGCCCCAAGTTCTTTTTGGGCAGCAAAATAAGCAGTATCACCAATAACTTGTCCAAACACGAAACTCAAGATTAGGAGAATCCATAATTCCCATGGGAGTATGAAAATAAGGTTATTCTTATTCAAAAATACAACTATAAGAATAAATGTTAAAGTACCTATAGCCGTCCTAAAGAAATTGATAAAAATAGGACTAGCTTGGTTCTCTGTTTTACGGAATATAACATTAGATCCAACAAAAGTGATCACAGCTAAAATTGCGATAATTTCTCCTAACATTGTAATGGGTAAATTAATAAATATCTATATTGTTTTTTATTACGCTGTTTTTTTGATTAAAAAACTGTGTGAAAAATACTTTTTATTTGCTCTTTAAAGATTCTATTTTTTTCCCATATTCATATAATTTCAAAAACGATTTAGCAGCAGTTTCAAGAGATGGATAAACAAGAAATTTATCCTTACGAAGCATATCAACAAAAATTTTACGAGACTCACTAGGATACTCATGCAAAATGATAATAAAAATCTTATTTTGGGTTTCACAGTAACCTTTTATTTCAAGAAGGTTACTATAATATCCCTTAAACTCCTTTCCTTCTATATCCTTCCAAGCATCAGTTTCCATTATTACCAAATTAATGTCTTCATCAATAGCAGCCTTAGTCACCTCAGCTAATTCTTTTTGGTAAGTCACAAAGGGCAAATCTAATGGGTTTGACAAACTCCCCACTCGTATGGGATAGATATTTGTCAATTTTTCTAAAGTCTCTCCCTTAAATTGTGGGACTTCTAAACCTAACTCAATTAGCCTGTCAGTTGCTAAAATTCCAAATCCTCCAGACCAAAGGATAATTAAAGTCCGTTTGTTTTTTGGATATACGATTTCTTTGTTAAATTTTTTAAAGCGAGTAAAATAATTAGAAAACAAATAAACATAATCAATTAATTCATCCAAAGAAGAGGGAACTTCAATAATAGGAGTTTGTTTATATATCGCTTTCCAAATATTCTCTTTTGTTGCCATAGATCCTGTATGTGATAACACGGCTGATTGCCCTCTTTCTGTTTTTCCTCCCCTCATAAATAAGACTGGTTTCTTAATATTTTTTAAGACTTCTAATAACTTTTTCCCTTCTCTTTTATGTAGTGGAGAAATTCCTTCGAAATAAACACAAATCACGTCTGTGTTATCCTCATCATTTAAATATTGTAAAATTTCAGAAATTTGGATATCGATGCAATTTCCTATACTCACACCAATCGAAAATTGTAGGTTATATCTACGAGAACCAAACTTTATCATTTTTGAGTGTAAATCGCCAGATTGAAAAATTAATCCGATATTTCCAAGTCCTACTGGAAAAGATGAGTAATATGCCGTTTTACCTCCTGGACTATAAATCCCCATACAATTTGGACCAATACTTCGCGTGCGCCCATTATCCTTTAGAATTTGTTTTATTTCTCGTTCAATTTCTGCTCCAACTTCATCAAATTCCCCTGTTCCTGCCGTAAAAATATGGATAAAATGAACATTCTTTTTAGAAAGAATTTCTTGCAAAGTTTGAACAAGAAGATCTCTTCTAATAGATAATATTAGAAGATCTATGGTTTCAATGGGAATTTCGTCAAGAGATTTATAGCATTTAATACCAAAAAAACTTTCTTCTTTAGGAGAGATTAAAAAGAGGTTATTCAGATCGAATCCTTGTCGTTTAAATCCTCTAACAAAAAAATCAACTGCTTGACTTATTCTATATATGACCACATTTTTCGGTTTAAATAATAAATCTAAAGACGGAATGTTTTCTTTTGAATCTGACATTTTCTTATATGTCTACCAATAGTTTTGTATTGCATTTATAACAGTAAATAGGAGTTGAATTAAACTCAGCTCCACAATTTGGACATTTTGATTTAATATGATTTTTAATGGTTTGTAGTTCAGAATCTCTCGTTTTCGGTTTTACTTTAGTGAGCCTCCTTAAAATTAGAGAAATTCCTATTGAGAATACCGCAAGAATTATTCCAAGAAGGATAGTGTGAAAAAAATGAAATGAAAAATGTGAATTAAAGTATTCTTTTGAGTATCTTGATAAAAATACGTACAGGAAAAAATTAGGAAAGAAAAACGTAACTAAATTCATTGAGTATGCTTTTTTAAAATTGTTATAAAGGAAAATAGGGATTAATGAGATTAATATCCAAGCTATATAGATAAAAAATAGCCCTGATACATTATTGAATATGACATAATTAGCTAAAATTTGAACTATCCATCTTTGTTCATTAGAAATACCCGAAGTGAAACAGATTTGAACAGTATACCTTATAAAAGAAATCAACAGAGTCAATAGGAATATCTGAATAGCAAATAGAATAATTCTATTTCGAAAAAATTCTAAAATCTTCATTACTAATTATTAAAATACTATCCCAAAATTAAACTCTTTTAAACTATTTCTGGAAAAAAGACTAAAAAAGATAAAAGATCTTAGCTTCTGAATGAAATTATTTAGTTTTCATCGTAATTTTATTAAATGGGGCAAATATTAAATATAAAAAAGTACCTCTTTTAGAATATAAACTCAGTTTGAAAAATCTATGAGCAGTTCAAATTATTAACATAGTTTAATAATAACTATAAGTGTGATTAGATTATAAAACATGAAAAAAAGCTATTGTTTTTGATTTAAAAAGAGGAGAGATTTTTGGGCAAAAGACACTCCTTATATAATGGAAGGAGATGGAGAGGCAGATGTATTAATTTCTTTAATTGAGGATTGTGGTATAGGTTATGAAGATTATGCTAAAGATAAGACAGTTTTAACAAGAGAAATACTAGAGAGGCATTTTGATGAATTATTAGAGACCGTTAGTAGCATAAAACTCCATGTCGCTTTTTTAATTCTTGGGGTATTAATTCTAAATACAGGGTCAAAGATGCCTGTGGATCCTAGAGAAAAACTAATTGTATCAGCATATTGGCAGAATGATTGATAAAATTACCTCCAACATATAACAGAAGATGAAGAAGTTTTAGAATTAAGAAAAGGAGATACTTCTCGATTTTCAAGAGAAAATTCCAAATAAATATGAAAAAACTAGAAGTTACATCCTATTAACAAAGCAATAAGAAAACCAAGCTTAAATCGTAAAATTTTTATTATTTGCTACCTTCTTTCATTTACAGTGGAAAACTCACTATCCTATTTTTTAATATTAGCAAATTATCGTCAATATAGAGGATGTTTTCTCCTATGATGTATTCTTCTTCTTCAAAAAAAATGATTAGAAATATTAAATTGGAGGTTTATAACTATTGAGTTATACGTTTTCAAGAACTAAAATGATAGAGAAGATCAAATTTGGTCTTTTAAGTCCTGATGAGATAAGAAAAATGTCGGCTGCGCGAATTATTACTGCTGACACTTATGATGAAGATGGATTGCCCATCCCATCCGGGCTGATGGATCAACGGTTGGGGACTATTGAGCCAGGTCAACGATGCCAGACCTGTGGAAATCTTGTAAGTAACTGTATGGGGCATTTTGGTCATATAGAGCTTGCTAGACCCGTAATCCATGTAGGATATGCGAAGAAAGTTTTAAAAGTTTTAAGATCTATCTGCCCTGAATGTTCTAAATTAATGCTTACTGAAGATGAAAAAGAAAAATTCAGACAAGAACAGGTTACACATCGGAAAATCTTTTTCGAAGGTGATGAGGATGCTGCGAAGATCGTATTCAAACGGGCAAGAAAAGCGAAAAATTGCCCTCATTGTGGTGCAAAGAAAAAGAAGATTATTATCGAAAAACCTACTACATTTTATGAAGAAGAAGAAGGAAAAGGTTCGAGAAGGATAACCCCTATTGAGATATTAGAGCGCCTTAAAAAAATGAGTGATATTGACCTCAGAATTTTGGGTATATCTCCTGAAAACGCTCGACTGGAATGGGTTATTTTTACAGTATTGCCTATTCCTCCTGTATGTGCACGTCCATCAATTACGTTAGATAGTGGTATTCGATCTGAAGATGATTTAACACATAAGTTAGTTGATGTTATCCGAATTAATCAAAGATTAAGGGAGAATATAGATGCTGGTGCTCCTCATCTGATTGTAGAGGATCTTTGGGAATTACTCCAATATCATATAACTACATACCTCGACAACCAAGTTTCCGGAATACCACCAGCACGACATCGTTCAGGACGAGCTCTAAGAACACTTACTCAGAGATTAAAAGGCAAAGAAGGGCGATTTAGAAGTAATTTAAGTGGTAAGAGAGTAGATTTTTCTGCAAGAAGTGTGATTTCACCAAATCCATACATTAGTATTAATGACGTAGGAGTCCCAATAGAAATTGCGAAAATTCTAACAATTCCTACAAATGTTAATGACTGGAATATAGAAGAAATGAAGCAAATGGTTCTAAATGGACCTTTTCATCACCCGGGTGCAAATTATATTATAAGAAATGATCGAAGAAGGATTGACTTACGTTATGTGAAAAATCGTAAAATAATTGCCGATATGTTAGCACCGGGATTCACTGTTGAACGTCATTTAGCCGATGGAGATTTAGTATTATTCAATCGTCAGCCATCGCTTCATAGGATGAGTATAATGGCTCATGAAGTAAAAATTATGGATGGAAGGACATTTCGTTTAAATTTAACAGTATGCCCTCCATATAATGCTGATTTCGATGGCGATGAAATGAATTTACATGTCCCTCAGAGTGAAGAAGCTCGAACCGAAGCGGAATTACTTCTAAAAGTACAAGAACATATATTATCTCCTCGTTTTGGAGGACCAAT
Source organism: Candidatus Thorarchaeota archaeon (assembly GCA_048882645.1). Taxonomy (GTDB): domain Archaea; phylum Asgardarchaeota; class Lokiarchaeia; order Sigyniarchaeales; family SOKP01; genus Loki-b32. The sequence goes on along the minus strand of JBHLRJ010000002.1, from coordinate 11,385 downwards.
TCTGGGAGGAATTCACGATTTTATTTCAACTGTTTTTCAATTTACCAGTAAAGATTCAGTTTATAACAAAAAAGATGCGTTGAAACTATTATATATAGGGGGAGTTTTTGATAATAAGCCGAATTTTCGTTTAGAAGATTTAACCCCTATAAAAACCGACCCAGAACCGTTATACTCTGGGAAAGATGTATTCAGTAGCTTATTTCCTGATGATTTAAACATTAAAGTTAAATCGAACTTTTGTAAGAAATGTGATGTATGTGAAGAAGAAAACTGCCCTTATGATGCTTATGTAGTTATTAAGAATGGGCATTTAATAACGGGAACTATCGATGAGAATTCATTTGGTGCAATGCAATCAAATAGTATTTTACAACGAATCATTAAGGATCATGGAAATGCTATGGGGAGGCAATTCCTAGACAGTGCTACTAAAATGTTGTTATATATTATAAGGAAAAATGGATTAACTATGGGATTAGATGAGGTTTATGTGCATGGAAAGGCATATGATCATATTCAACAAATATTAGCCGAAGCAAATGAAGAATCTAATAAACTTATAAAGGCTTTTTATGAAGGGAATACTGAAATTCTTAAAAGAGCCCCTGGGAGGTCTATGAGAGAAACATTAGAATTGAGAATCCGTCAAGTTCTAGCAGAAGCACGTAAAAAAGCAGAAGAATCCGCAGCAGACTTTATTGGTGATGATGCGCATTCAGTTATAATGACTAAATCTGGGGCTCGAGGGAATATTTTAAATTTAGGGCAGATGTCCGCAGTTGTAGGACAGCAAGCTATTAGAGGTGAAAGAATTAATCGAGGATATACAAACCGTTCAGGTCGAACATTACCTCATTTCAAATTGAATGATCTTTCACCAAAATCACGAGGCTTTGTATCATCATCTTATCGAAATGGATTAAAACCTGCAGAATTCTTCTTTCATGCAATGGGTGGGAGAGAGGGACTTGTTGATACTGCGGTAAGAACATCACAAAGTGGATACATGCAGAGAAGATTAGTAAATGCGTTACAGGATATGGTTGTAGAAAATGACGGAACAGTTCGAAATTCTGACAAGAATATAATTCAATTTAGATTTGGCGATGATGGTATAGATGCTATGCATACTGATCATGGTGCTGCAGTGAATTTAGACGTTTTGTTATTAAAAGCTAAAGCTCTAGATGTAGAAAAAATTCGTGAAGAAATTAAACAAGATACCGTTACTAAAAAAAGCGTTCCTAAAGTTAAGAAAAAACCTGAAATAAAACCAAAGAAAACTCCTAAAAAAGAAACAACTCCAAAAAAAGCCCCAAAGAAGAAAGAAGCTCCAAAGAAAGAGGAACAACTTGAGGATGAGGAGACTTTAAGGAAAAAATTCGAAGAAGAAACTGGGAAGAATGCCATTTGGCGAGGAAAGGAAACAAAAGGTTATTTGGATTGGAAAAAAGAACACACATAATAAACAAGATTTTTAATGAGGTGTAAATAATATGACTAAAATTACTCAAAAATATGTGGAAGAACAGTTAGAAATTCTAAAAAATGATGGAATCCCTGAGGATTTAATTCAAAGAATTAGGGAAAAAATAAAAGATGAGGATCTAGAGGAAGAACAATTAGAATACCTCCTCAACAAAATCTATATTAATTATCATAACGCCCTTGTAGAAACATCTGAACCAGTTGGAACCGTCGCTGCACAATCCATTGGAGAACCTGGAACACAAATGACATTAAGAACTTTCCACTATGCTGGAGTGGAAGAATTTAGCGTTACGCAGGGATTACCTCGATTAATCGAAATTGTAGATGCTCGACGATTCCCCTCAACTCCCGCAATGGAAGTTTATTTATCTTCCGATTATAAAGATACAGAAGAAAAAGCTATAGAAGTACACAATCGAATAGAGCAAATTCGTATAGAGCAAATTACCTCTGATGTGGATCTAGACTTTGTGAACTGGCAAATCGTGGTTAACTTGATTCCTGAAATTTGCGAGAAAAAGGGAATTGATATAAATGATATTCCTGATATTCTAAAACGATATAAGAAAAAAGGAACTATAAAACGAGAAGGAAGTTCTATTATAATAGATCCTGGCATAGAAGATCTTCAGAGTTTACAAAAACTAAGAGAAAAGATATTGAAAAAAGTGGTTAAAGGCATTAGAGGTGTCAAACGAGGATTGCTGACTCCTTCCGATGATGGCAATGAGTGGGTAATTAAAACTGAGGGAACAAATCTACAAGGTGTAATCCAAATTGAAGGTGTAGATGACACAAGGACTGTTTCAAACCATATCCATGAAATAGAGAAATTATATGGTATTGAAGCAGCACGACAAATGATCATATTAGAATCCCAAAAAGTTCTTGAACAGCAAGGTCTAGATGTTGATTTAAGGCATTTACTCATTCTATCTGATTTAATGTGTTATTCTGGCTCAATTCAGTCAATTGGAAGGCATGGGATCTCCGGATCGAAGTCTAGTGTTTTTGCAAGAGCTGCTTTTGAAGTAACTGTCAATCAACTACTTGATGCTGGTCTTTATGGAGAAGAAGAACGACTCCTTGGTATTCCTGAGAATGTCATCGTAGGGCAAATAAGTCCAATCGGATCAGGACGAGTAAACGTCATGTTCGATCTTGACGCTAATCTGAAAATACTTGAGGAGAAGAATGAATAAAATTCTTTTTCAAACTCCGAAAAAAACTTAAAAATTAAATTATTATTAATACTAATTATATAGAACCTATTGAAGATATCATGGCACGGAAAAAAAAGGATATTGGGGAAAAAGTAGATTTAACACGCAAGAAACAAAAGGAATTTGATATTGATACTAATATTAGAGTTGCTTATAAAACTGGGAAAATAATTTATGGGAAAAAGCAAGTATTAAGATATCTAAGAAGTGACGTTTTTAAAATGCTTATCATAGCTAATAATTGCCCTTCTGAACTCCTCGCTCAATTAAATCATTACAATTCTCTTATGAAAGATAAAATCCATATTCATACTTATAAAGGCTCTAGTTGGGATCTTGGTCTAGCATGTGCAAAACCCTACATGATATCCATCATTGGAGTCATTAATCAAGGAGATTCTGCTCTCTTATCCTTAAGAAATAAATGAATCTAAATATCTATTATTGATACTAGCTATGTTAAAAAAAAATATTAAGATTGATAGGGAATCAATGGAACTTATTTCATTATTCAATAATATCTCTGGTGCAATCATTAAGGACTGCCTAATATTTCGCAATCCTGAAATGGATTCTGAAGTAATTATTTTTCTAGTGAAAGAAGAGGATGTAGGAAAAGCCATTGGAAAAGCAGGGGAACATGTTAAAGATTTAAAATCAAGATTACAAAAAAAAATTGATGTAATTGCGTTTTCAGAAAATCTTAATCAATTCATTCAAAACATTCTACAAACGACGAAAAATTCTATCTTAGTCCAAAACATTGAAATAAAAGAGAGTAGAAATCTAAAGAAAACAGTAATAATAACTGTAAGACCTCAAGATCGTGGGAAGGCTATTGGTAAGGAAGGCTCAATGATTAGAAAAATTAAAGAGCTCGTGTTAAGATATTTTGAGGTTGATAATGTAATTATCAATACAAAAAATTTATAGAAAAAAGTTAGTTAAATTTCAATATTTTCATTGCTATAAATTACTTTTAATTCATTTTCATATAATACTTATTATAATGAGATTTATAATTCTCAAAATAATAAAAAGTATCAGTGATTGATATATCAACGATTAAACTCTATAATGAAAGTGCTACTTTAAGTCATGTAAAAGCATTAGCTTTTAAACGTAAAGCAGGAACTGAAGGAGAGACTAAATGTATAAATTATATTTTACAAGAATTACATAAAGAGCACATTGAACCAACGATTGAATCCTTTGAATGGACGAACACACTAACAATAATAATGAAGTTAATCTTTACATATATATTTATTAACTCGATTTCTTATTTGATACTCTTGATATACATTCACATTACATGGATTATCCTACCTTTTAATATACTCTTCATCATAATTATATACTATTCGGGAAAAAAAATCTTTGATAACACCCGAATAATTTATATTGGTAAAAGAAAGAAGTCAAAAAATATTATAACAACCTTTAAGGCAAGAGATCTTTATCATAAAAGACCAGTTATTATTATCTCATCTCATCATGACACGACATCCTTGCGATATTCAATGACATTTTTAAAAATATTATATATAGCTGGAGTATTTCTAATATTATCATTTTTGATTTTAACTTTTATACTTTCGATATGGTCGCTTGTAGCTTTATTTCAGTCAGCTCAATTTGATGTAATATACTTTATATTTAGAATTATTTCCCTAATTATGGGGACTATACTCCTAGTAGTAAATGTCATAATCCTTGGAAACAAAAAATCAGATAATTCAATTGGGTCAATCGATAACGCTAGTGGAGTTGCTATCTTAATCGAGTTAGCTAAGCTAATTAAACAAATCCCTCTTGAAAAAACGGATGTAATTTTTATATGGTGTGGGGCTGAAGAAATGGGATTATGGGGTTCTATCCAATATTGTAAAGAACATTTTGAAGAATTACTGGATGATTATGATCTAGAGAGCTCATATAATATAAATATAGACATGGTTGGTACCTACATTGGATTAATAGATAAAAGAGGAATTTTTAAAAAAAAACCTCTAAATGAGAATTTAAATGATGTATTAGATGCCTCTGCAAAACAACAGTCAATAGCTCTTAAAAGAGAATCAATAAAAATAGGAATAGGCAGCAGTGATCATGCATCATTTCATGCTTATGCCAAAAAGAAAAAATTAAAAAAATTCCAAGTAAGCGCATTCATTTCAGATAAAGATACCAAATTTATTCATTCGACAAAGGACACTCCTGATAAATGTTCTGCTAAAAACTTAAATAATTGTGTTGAAATTTGTTATAATGCCATGAAAAGTCTCGATCTAAGAGTTGAACCGAAAAAAGCTAAAAAAGCAGTTTAAAGGAATTCATATTCATAAATTTTAAGTTCTAGGATATATTTTTCCTCTTTATAAACAAAATTAAAATTAGTGAACAAAGTGCCAAAGGGACTTTACTCAGCAAGAAAACTTAAAGCTAGTCGGAAAAAATTTCAATGGTCAAAAACCAAGTATAAGAGAAGGAAACTCAAGCTTAAAAGACGAGTTGACCCCCTTGAAGGATCCTGTCAAGCTCTTGGAATTGTACTTCAAAAGGTTGGTCGAGAAAGTAAACAACCTAATTCCGCAATAAGAAAATGTATTCGAGTTCAATTAAAGAAGAACGGAAAGGGAGTTACAGCGTTCTTGCCTGGAGATGGAGCGCTTAACTTCATTGAAGAGCATGACCGAGTTATTATAGAAGGGATTGGTGGCGCAAAGGGTCGCAGTGTTGGTGATCTTCCTGGAGTCCGTTATAAAGTTGTGAAAGTAAATGGTGTATCGCTTGATGCACTATTATCGGGAAAGAAAGAAAAACCATTACGCTAAAATCTGTTGAGGTATGAGATAATGAGTAAAATAAAAAAAGATATAAAACTCTTTAATAGATGGACTTTTGAAGGCATTACAGTACCAGATCTAACCCTTGAAAATTATATTAATTTAAAACCTATTATAGTTCCTCATTCTGCGGGAAGACATGAGCATAGAAAGTTTTGGAAGTCTTCTAAAGTTTCCATAATTGAACGCTTTACTAACAGATTGCTATCTCCTGGATTTATTGGTAGTAGAATTAAAGGTCATAAAAGTTCTTTCAACTCAGGAAAAAAATCTAAATTACTCAAATGTATAAAAAGTGCGTTTATTTTAATTGAATTAAGGAGTGGAGTAAATCCTATTCAAGTCTTAGTAGATGCGATCTGTAATTCTGCACCGAGAGAAGAAACGACGAAAATTGCAATGGGTGGTATTAGTTATGCGTCAGCAGTAGATATAGCCCCACAACGTCGAGTTGACTTGGCTTTAAAATATCTTGTTCAAGCAATAGGAGCACATTCACACACTAATGAAAGAATGTTCGAAGAAAATTTAGCTCAAGAATTATTATTAGCGGCTCAAAATAATCAAGAATCACGAGCTGTTAAAAAGAAGGATGAAATAGAAAGGATTGCGGTGTCAGCCAGATAATCTCTATCTTTTCTCCTTTTTTCTAAAGCATTAAGATAAGTAACTATTGTCTTTACTATTATCTTGTAAGAGATTGCCTGGGAGGTATCTCCTATGCTATTGATACTGCCAAAGGATTAAATATAAACTAAGCAGACAAAAACCTATAAATTATTTTTTAATGGCATAATCATATTCTATATATTTTACCAAATAAATATCACTTGATAAATCGAAATGACCTTTTTATGATTTCTCCAATACTCTCCAGTAAGACATGGAATAAAATCAGAAAAAAATTCCCAATTGAGCCAGATGATAAAGTTTTTTTCCCCCTTATTAATGATCCGCTAAATTTAGAATCTTTTTTAAAATTGTTTCCAAATAGAATTATAGCTTCTATTCCAAATTATACAGTTAATACAAGTATCTTACAAAATCAATTTTTAGTTAAAAAAATGGTAGAAAATCAAATTGAAATTAATATGGACTTCTTCGGATTATCTCATGAGAAACTTCAGCAGGATGTTACAAAAATCATAATCACTTTTCCAAGTAATTTAGCTTTAAGTTTGGTGAATTTTGCTTTACATCAAGTTTATAAGCTTTCAAAGCAACCAGTCTCTCTTTTAATTATTACTAGTAATAAGAAGCAAGAAGAGGTTATTCTTAATTGGGTAGATGAAAATTATTTAAATGTTTCAAAAATAAAAATCCAGAAAATAATATCTTTTATAATACCAGAATTTCATCCATCTAAATCACTTAAAAGAGATTTTGAGGATTATACCTATAGGATTGAATATAATAAGACATATGGTAAATTTGAATTCTTTAGCTCTGATGAGGTTTTTAGTAAGGATAAAATTGATGATGGAACAAATTTTCTTATTGATACAATTATATGTAATAATTTAGTCTCTAGTAATGCTGAAATAATAGATTATTTTTCTGGTATAGGAGTAATTGGTATTATTTTATCAAAATTGTTTGATTTTTCTACAATTCATTTCATTGAAAGTGATCTTCTTAGTCTGTATTCCCTCAAAAAGAACCTTGAATTACACAATATTGAAGATGCAATTGTCCATGAAATAGATGGTCTAAAAAAATCCTCAATTACACCTGGGACTGTAGATTATATTATAGCTAATCCCCCCACTCATATAAAAAAAGAAGAATTTAAGATTTTTCTTAAAATATCCAAATCTTTATTAAAAAACAAAGGAAAACTAATTATTGTAATAAATAGGATTATTCCTTATGAAGAGACTTTAAAGGAATATTTTCCTAATCCCTCTAACTTTATCACGTATTATAAAGACAACTATAAAATAATCGTGAATTACTAAACAAACTATATTATTAGATTTTAGGAACCAATCATTAACAATAGTAATCTAACATAAAAAATAACAGAAAAACTTTCTATAATATCTAAAAAATTCAAATTTGAAAATCTTTTCAAATATTTTCTCACGTTCTTATCTAATATATCACCTACATATTATTTCGATTCATTAAAACATTAAAAAAATCCTAAATTTTTATATAATTATTTAATATATTATTTAGTTAAGCAGATTTAATGAAAAAGGACAATTTAGATTAGGAAAGTGGATCCCGACAAAAATAATAATTTTTTGGAGAAACAACTAAAAGCATTAGGTCAGAAAATAAGGCGAGATATTTTAAAAAAACTGAAAAACTCCCAAGATCCTCTATCCTTTTCAAAACTTCAAAAAGAAGTTCTGGAAAGCGAGCAAACATCTGTTAATTTCTCTTTTCATTTAAATGCATTAAAAAGTTGTGAATTAATTAATTCAACTAAGGAAGGATATTACATTACAAAATTGGGAAATCAAATTTTCGATAAAATCTTATCCATAGAGCAAATTATAACCGATAAAGCCAAAACTAGAATGATTAGAACTTCGAAATACTCTAAAGAATTATTTGATTTTAGTAAAGTTGAAAAATACCTTATAATCGAAGGAGAACTGGAGGGGTATCTAGCTAGGCAAATTGCTCAAGAAGTTGAGGAACGATTAGCTAAGATCAATATTGAGTATTTAACCGCTCCCCTAATGCGAGAGTTTATTAATGCTATCTTATTAGAAAATGGTCTCGAAGAAGTAAGGCATAAACTTACAAGATTAGGCACACCTCCTTTTGAGGTATCTAAATTATTTAATTCAAGAGAAAATGAAATAACGCCAGAGATTTTTATTAATAAATTAGGTTCAGATGTTTCTGAACAATACTTACTCTTAAACCTGCTACCGAAAAATCTAGCTGATTTATATTTATCTGGTGAAATAGTCCTTTTAAATTTGAACTATTGGAGTTTAAGACCATTAAGTATATATTTAAACACTGAAAAAGTGATAGAATATCTTTCCAATAATATTCCCAATATTCCAAAACAAGTTCAAAAAAGTGAAGATCTCATCATCTTACTCTTAGAATTTTTCAACTTTTTATATCAAATTAAACAATTCTGTTCTGAAGATATTGTTTTAGGTGATTTTACTACTCTATTTCTGAACTATTACAAATTACTTCAAGATAAATCCAAGATCATAGATTTATTAATTTCTCAAATGCTAAAGCTTAATAACACTTTTCAAAATCTGAATCCCCTATTAACATTAGAAATTAATACAAGAAATATTCCAGTTAAAAATAATCCTTTATTGGGTCAGAGTATTAAAGAATTCTTAAACGCTTTAAAAAGGCAACAACAAAAAACTTTAAGACCACTATTATTGGTTGGCTATTCTGATTTTGCTACTTTGTCTACAGAATTTAATATAATCGATGAAATTACTTCACAGCCTCTTACTGATAACATAATTTTCTTTAAAAACAATTTATTAAATTCTACAGTGATAAAACTTCCGGATCAAAATTCTAATAGTGTTATTTTAGACAAGATTCTTATAAATTTGCATATGATATCCATTGAAGCGAATCAAAATGATGATCTATTCTTTGATTTACTACTGGAGAAACTGAAATCTGTTTTTGAATTATTCAAGATTAAAGAAAACTTAGTAAAAAAGAAATTACATTCCGTTAAAACTTGGAATAAATTAACCTCAACAATATTCAACTCATGTGAGGAAAAAATCTTCGAAGAAATGTTAAAATCAATTAGTTTTTTTGGTTTAAATAAAGCAATTTTGAATCATTGTGGTATAGAACTTGATAGAATGGACAGTAGCACATCATTTGCATTAAATGTTTTAAATTTCATCAAAAAAATTATTGAAGAACAGAATAATCTCAAGAGCAATAATTATGTCTTAACTCAACCTCATAACGATCTATATTTAAATGCTTCTTGGCATAATGATAATGACGTTAAAAAATCTACACGTTATTATTATTCATCAAGAATTATTAGAGAAGATTGCTCATTATCTTTTATTAAAAAATTGACTTTGTTTAAAAAATTCGAAAATGTCTTAGATGGTGGATCACTTTTTAATCAGAAGATAAATGCAGGTGAAAAATCATTAAATAGGTACTTAAATGCTTTACATAATTCAAAAATAAATGCATTCTCGTTATGGAATCATTAAAGTTAAATAAGTTGTTAAAAATTCAAGATCTACTTATTTTAAAGCTCAATCATGCATCATTTCTGCTAAAATTGCTTTTCTCATGGGAATACCATAAAATGTTTGCTTAAAATAGATAGCTTTTTCCGAATCATCGACATCAGGAGAAATTTCAGTTACCCTGGGTAATGGGTGTAATAATCGAAAATTATCTTTAGTTTCTTCAAGGTCTTTTCTTCTAAAATTGTAAATGTCTTTAACCTTTTCGTAATCTTCTAAATCGATGAATCTTTCTTTTTGAATTCTTGTCATATAAAGTACATCTAAAATGTTTAAGATCTTTCTATAATCTGTTGTTTCTTTATATTTTATTTGCCGTTGATTTAAGAAATCTTTATCTCGATTTCTCATCCTTAATTCAACTGGGCTTATGAAATAAATGTTTACATCAAAATTAGATAAGAGAATTGAGAGTGAATGAACTGTCCTCCCATACTTAAGATCGCCCATTAAACCAATGTTGATCCCATCAAGTGGGCCACCTTCTTCAGTAATAGTTAATAAATCTAATAAAGCCTGAGTAGGATGCTCCCCACTTCCAGATCCTGCATTAATGATTGGCACTTGGGAAAATTTTGCTGCCATCGTTGCTGCTCCCTCAAGTGCATGCCTTATAACTATGCAATCACTATAATTTTCTACTGTTCTTATTGTATCAGCAATACTCTCTCCCTTTTTTATCGAAGAAACATCACCAGAATGAAATCCAATTACATCACCTCCCAATCTATACATTGCCGATTCAAAACTAAGCCGTGTACGCGTAGAAGGTTCGAAAAACAAAGTAGCAAGAATTTTCCCTCGAAGAAGATCTGAATTTTTTATCTTAATCATTTCTTTTCCTTTTTCCAAAAGATACTCAACATCTTCCCTATCAAATTGCTTCGCGCTAATTATTCCTTCGCTAAATTTCTCATGAAACATTTAAATTCCAATTGACTATGGTTTTAATAACATTATGAAAGTAAGATTTAAATTGTTTATTATTAAACAGTGATTCTTCAAAAGAAATAAACAGAACTGGTAAAATTTAAAATTTATAAATTATTAAAATAGGTAATCAGAAATAAGTGGTTTGAAAATTTGAAGTACCCGAGAACTGTCAGACGGTATTGTCCCACATGTCGTTCCCATCAAATTCATAATGTATCTCTATACAAAAAGGGGAAAGAAAGAACCCTTAATCACGGACGCAGAAGATTAGAACGAAAGAAAAAAGGATACGGAAGTTTTCCAAAAGAGATATTCCACCGCAACTCGAAGATTAACAAAAGAATAACTCCTGTTTTAGAATGTAGTGAATGTGGGAAGAAACAATATGCCAAATCATATCGTGTTAAGCGAGTTGAACTACAAGAGACATAACTAAAATCTAGGTAAAATCAAAATGGTAAAAGAAAAAAGAAAAAATCAACTGATTCCACACCCAAGAAGCAGGTTTTTAAGAGTAGTATGCTTAAATTGTGGCAATCAACAAATTATTTTTGGCTGTTCTGCTACTGATGTACAATGTCTTGTATGTGGAAAAACCCTACTTCAATCTACAGGCGGTAAAGCCAGAATTCTTACTAAAATTATAGAAGTACT
>JBHLRJ010000001.1:114159-136551 GCA_048882645.1 Candidatus Thorarchaeota archaeon | reverse complement strand
ATAGAATGGAATTCTGTTTCTTATTATAATGAAAATGAAGAAATGATTTTAGTTCTGGTTTTAAATAAAGGCGATGATGGAAAAGATTATGCTCCCCCCAATTCCTCTCTTCTCGAGGAATTCAATAAAGAACTTACTAAAGAAATTAAGGAAGATAAGTTAAAAAATCGTCTCGAGATTATGTATAAAGAGAGCTTAGAACAGTTCAGAACTACAGAATCAGTAATAAGGAAATTAAGTGAACAAGTTGCAGAATTGAGAACAAAAGAGTATGATTATGAAGAGAGGTTCGCAAAAATCCAAAAATTAGACTATTTGCCCGTTAAAAGTAAGATCCTATTTCAGTTAGCCGTAAATGATACCCTGAGTTTTGATGATATTAAGAAATCAATTAAAACAAGCGCAAAATGGTTAAATAGTGTTATTGAAACATTAATGAAAAATAATATTATCGGATATAACTCTCATAAAGATGTTTATTACATAAAGATATAAAAGAGTAAAGAATCTGCTATTTAGGTCTTGGATCTGTCCAGAGTATATTGTTGTGGTATATAGCTTAAACAACTACTATATCCAGAACACCAGTTAAAAAAAATTTGATTTTAAGGGTTTAATCCAACAGATTCAATGTGATGTTACCTATATAATACTTCTTTTCAATAATGTTGTTTTTAATTCATTATTTATGTCGGCTCAATTAAACAGAGATATTTATCTTAAAGATTTCAAATCACTACATCAAAACAAAATCAAATTTCAAGCACCCTTGATTTTACGGATGTATGGGGCTCTGAATGAAGTTAATATGCGAAAAGAGAACAGATACATTTTATGCAATTTTCTAGATCAACATGGTGACGAAATTGGCATTGAGGATAATGTGTATGAGTCAAATAATGATGTAAGTTTAAATCAGCTGCTTCTCTTTGCTCTTAATAAAGCTAAACAACACAACTTAATAACAGCCTTATATGACGAGTATCTTAATTCAATTGATGCAATTAATAGTAAGAAGCCTGTTGATCTTTAATTAGGATTTCTCATCTTCATATTTAATAACTATTACTCAGTTATTCTTCTCCTAAAAAAATAAAAAAGAAAGAAATTGGTTTTGAGAACTCTTTGTTTGTTGGTATTTTAAATAAAGGTAATATCTTGATACTCAGAATCTCCAATATCCTTTTTTGCTACCCCTAATGCCCTTACTTGTTGATTTAATTTTAAAACGGCATCTCTAACAATTTCCTTTCGTTTAGCTCCTGTACAAACTATTCGACCTGTGCTGAATATCAAGAAAACTGTCTTTGGTTCTTGCATCCGGTATATTAATCCGGGAAATACTTCAGGTTCATACATAGCATATTCCATCACGATAGCTGCCATGTTTAGATCAATATTTGTATGTAAATCGCCAGATGCAACAATGTTTTGAATCGTAATTTCGGGATTTGAGACTTTAATATTTGCCTTTCTAATGTTTTTTACTACCTTGTCAACAACTTTTTCTGCTTCAGAAGCTTGTCGCAATCCTGTTACTACCATTTTCCCCGTTGAAAAAATTAGAATTGTTGCTCGAGGTTTTTCAATTCTCATTACAAGGCCTGGAAACCGTTCTGGATTATATTCAACATCAGCATGACGTCTTGCTATTTGATTTAGATCTATTTTCTCTGTTATTTCGACAGTAACAGTTGCTACTACATTTTCAATCTTGTAATCTAAGTCTGTTTGATAGTCATACTCCGCTGCTTCTTCTTCTTCATCGCTCTCTTCATCATCCTCATCCTCATCAAATTCATCCTCATCAAATTCATCTTTCGACATGATAATCTTAATGCAATAATTGTGAATAAAAAATTGAGAAACACAAAATATTCTTTTTTGCAAGGTACTTTTGCTATTTGTATTTAAATAAATCTTCCTTTATAAAGGTGGTAGATTTAAAAAAGATCAATGCTTAAATCACCAAATTTAAAGAGTGTTTTAAATATTGATATTAAATTTCAAGATTTAATAAAGGTTAAGTATGATTTTAAAAAAATTGATTCTAACTATTCTTGATTTGAAAATGTATCTAAAATTCTTTTTGTGAGTCTTATAAAAGCTTCTTCAACATTTTGACCTGTTTTAGCAGATGTTATAATAAATTGCATAGCGTTAGCTTCAGCAAATTTATTTGCTTTCTTTTCTGTGATTGCTATTTGGGTTGTTAAATCAGATTTATTTCCGATTAACACTACTGGTGCATTTTTCCGAGCTTCTCTAAAACTCTGTGTCCATTCATCAAGTTTTTCAAATGTTTCTTTACTCGTCATATCATAAACTAACAAAGCGCCATTTGCTCCTTCCAAATATAATTTTCTCAGTGATTTAAAAGATTCCTGACCTCCAAGATCCCATATTTGAGCAGAAACACCACCATATCCTCCAATTTCTAAGTCTTTTTTCAAAAGATTTACTCCTAATGTTGCTTTATAATTTTCTCTGAATTTATTCTCTATAAATCTATAGACTAATGACGTTTTCCCAACATTTTTTTGACCAAGCAAACAGAGCTTAATAACGTATTTTGGTTCTTCAGACATTGCCGATCACATCAAATAGAAACTTATTGTATTATTTAATATACAAAATATAGTGTGCACTTATTAATAATTTTCTACTAAAGTCAAGAAAAAATTACCATTAAAAAAGATAAGAAGTATATTTTATTCTTTTTGAAATACAATCATAAACTCACAGAATGTTTCACCCGTTTGCAAGCTGCATCCTACCTCTTGAGCAAAACAATGCCTATCACTCAATTTTTCCACAATGCCAGCTAATATCCCCGCCTCAAACGAGCAAAAACTATTTGTCGTCTTTATCCCTTTTTTTATTAAATCTTTAATGGATGAGTGTTCTTTCAGATTTAATTGCACAATTTCATCTGAACTGTCAGTAATCTCAGCTTCTCCCAGATTAAATTGAGAAATTATAGATTTTAATTCTTCAGGAATATGACTGATATCTTTTACTTGCTTCACCTTCAAAGTGGTTCCTAATTCATGTCCCAGATAGTAAAAAATAGCTTCTAATTGGTGTCCTAACGCAAGTAAGGCTCCAACCTTCATATCTCCTATAGATCTACCTTCTTTTAAATTTTTTCTCATTTGGGCTAAAATTTTTGAGAGTAATTGTCTATCCATTAATCTTCACTTCTTTTTTCTAATTTTAACACTATTTCCAATCATATTTTTTCTAAATTTTTACTGATGTGATAAATGCGTAAAGCACAGCATCTATGATTTCCTCTTCCGTGATATTAACCGATATTATCTTGTCCGATATTATTAATGTTGGGACGGAGGTGATTCGATATTTTTTCGTATATTGTCGATTTTCTTCTAGATCGATCGATATTTTTTCTATTCTTAATTTCTTTCCAAATAATGAAATATTTATCCTCTTTAGCATTTCCTCAACTGGAAGGCATGGAGCGCAGTGATTTGATGAAAAAAACAATATTTTAGGGTAACCTTCATCAGTATCATCATACATTTTCTAAGCTTCTTTGTATTTATGATATAAATTATTAATTATTGCTTGAAATGCTTCAAAAACGCCTTGACCTGTCTTAGCACTAGTTTTGTAATACCCTAAAAAACCGTTTTCTTTAACAATATCTTGAACAAGTTCATCATCTAAATCTTTTTCATCAACCAAATCTGTCTTATTGCCGAATAAAACAATCGGAAGATTTCCTGCGTGTTCTTTAATTTCATCATACCAATTTGAAATATGATCAAAACTCTTGCTATCAGTATGACTGAAAACAATAATGGCTGCTTTTGAACCTTTGTAGAAGGTTGGTCTCATGAAATCATACTCACGTTGGCCTGCAATATCCCAAAAAAGTAATTTGCAATTATCGTCTTCAATTTCTTCATCGTACTTACTAAATTGAGCTCCAATCGTTTTAATATAATCTTTTTCAAAGCCACCTTTAGTATATTTTTTAATAAGGCTCGTTTTCCCCACAGCTCCATCACCAATAACAGTGATCTTGAAGACAAATCCTTTTGAAGCATTCCCTTTTCCCATTTATCTCACTCTTACTAGTTTTTTTAGATAAACATCAATAATTGCGTAAGAATACTATATTTCAGTATTATAAACTAATATTTTTTTATTTACTTTTATTTATTATTACTTTATAATAATAGTAATAACTTACTTTAAATGTTTACATTATGGATATTTTAGAAAGAATTGAGGAAATTATTAAATATTATACCAAAAATTATCTGAAGATTGCCATTGCAGAGTCATGTACGGGGGGTTATATTTCACATATGATAACAAATGTTTCAGGAGCATCTAACGTTTTTGAGAGAGGAATTGTATGCTATAGTAACCAAGCAAAAATTGAGCTATTGAATGTAGATCCTAAATCAATAGAAATTCATGGTGTAGTTTCAAAAAATGTGGTAAAACAATTGGCTTATAATATAAGAGTCCTCTCAAATGCAGATATAGGGATCGGGATAAGTGGTATTGCTGGACCGACCGGGGGCACACCAGAAAAACCTGTAGGCTTAGTGTTTATTGGTTTCTCCACAAACGAAGAAACTTTAGTAAAAAAATACATATTTCACTCAGATCGAATTAAGTTTAAGGAGCTTGTTTTAGAAAAAGTTATTGTATATTTAGAAAACTTATTTTAAAGATAATCTATTTTAATACTAGCTCCCAATCAATTTTCCATTTTTCATAATCCTTCTTTTAGATCCATCATCATATTCTACTGTTATATTTTCCGTAGCTGCTGTAACAAAATCCCAATGCATTTGAGAAGCTGAAGTTCCCCCAAAAGATTTATTAAATCCAAATGCTACATGAACACTCCCATTTATTTTTTCATCTGTGAGTATATATCCAATAGATTTAGTGATTACAGGATTACACCCAATTCCGAGTTCACCAACATTATAAGTCCTAATTTCCGAAATATTATTTTTCTTATCAAGTTCTTCAGCTTGTTTAAAAGCTTCAATTAAGATATCTAAATCATTTTCAGCAGTAACTTTATCAAGTAATAATTTCCCATCTTTAAATTCTAAATCAACATTTTTTATAATTGTATGTGTGTGTCTCTCTTTTGTTAATGGGCAAAAGATCTTTCCTTCTCCTAGAGTCTCATTTGGCGGAAAAAAAACTTCACCCGAAGGTAAATTTCCTCCCAAATCACCCAATTCTATTTGTTTATCTGAGATAATTCCATCATCAAGTATCATAGATCGACTCTCCACTGATACCCAAAAGTCTGTTCCATTCTCATCAGTCACATATATTTTTTTGGCGTTTTTAAACTTCTCTCCTAAATTTTTGACGATAATCGTCATATTTTCTGCTGGAATACTCATTCCGTCTACAATAAATTTCTCAAATAAGTTATAATCTATTCCATAGAAGTCAGCTGCTTTTTTAGAAGGCCAAGCAGCATAACACCACTTCTTTCCAGGGGCATACTCCTCTTTAAATCCATAAAGCACGTCTCTAAGAGGTGAAATTGATTTAGTATAGGCATCTAATTTTTCCTTTGGCACTTTATTTCGAATAGATGGGTCTTCAAGAGGTTCAATCACAATATAGGCATCTATGTTTTCTATTAATTTCAGATAATGTAGAGGTGTTTTTTCAATAGTGGAAACTTTTATAGATTCATCCTGAAACATTGATTCATCGTAATAATCGCTTGTTGAGGTGATATGTGGAATCCCCCCTTTTCTTAGAACACTTAATCCAATTTCTTCTAAAAGATCGTGACAATAGAAACCCCCTTTTATGAGTATCTGTTCCCCATCATTTTTAATATTAATACTTTTTGCGATGTTTTCAGCACATAATTTCATTTTCTGCTTATCTACCATGCTTTAATGTAATAAAGTAAATATAATAATTCTTATGATTCACCCATAAAGTTTGATTTTATAATTGCTAAACATAGACAAAGAGTTTATTAAAACTCATGGGTATAATTAAAATATTGAATTAATCACTTTTTTATAAATCCTTCTCAAATTAAATTTAATTAACATATATAAATCAAGATGGTTGTCCGAGAGGCCGGGTTAATATTCAGAGGTTTTTACTTAGTAAAGAAGAGTTATCATAAGACGACAAAAGGAAAGATAGATCAAGATCTTAGAAGTGGATTACTAACAGCAATTTTAAATTTTGCTGAAACAGCATTCACAAAAGATACTGTTGAATATTTTGAAATGAATAAACTACTGATCACTTTCAAAGAAGATAGACTCGTGGCTAAAGATAGCCTTGAACCTGAAACTTTAATTTCCTATGTTGTTTTGGATAAAGAGAAAAAAGTTGAAAAGTATATCCATAAAGTAATTCAACCTCTATTAGATAAAGTAATACAAGAATTTAGGGCTAATCATATGGGTAAAAATTTTTCGGAGGTTTCTCAATTTAAAGTCTTTAAGCAAAATCTTGATAGAATATTCGGTACTGATACGCAAACTGTTGATCAGAAATTAAAAGGAATATTTTCAGATAGAACAGATATAAAAGAAATTGAAGAAGAAGACTAAACCTGATTCTTATTGATTATCTTCGATTTTTTAAGATACCAAAAGATCAGAGGCAATGCAATTGTCGCATCTGATATAATAGTTGAATATTTTGCTTCTACGTTTACTTTACCCCAAGATATACCTTCTTTTAATGTAGCTCCACTTAATCCTCCTGGCTCAGGGCGATCCATTGTAATTTGAATAGCATAAGAAGCAGAATTAGGGCAAAATTGTAGTGATTGCATTATGAAATTCTTTGGAACACCTCCTCCAACAAAACATACTCCCGCTTTTTTTGCATCCCATGCTAGATTTACCATTTCCATCATATCTTTAAAATGATTCAAGTTTAATTGTTGAAAATGGAATCCTAACTGCATTGCTAAACCTGAATCCGTAAAAGCAGGACAAAAAACAGGAACTCCTTTTTGTTCACATATTTTTAAAATTGAATGAGAATCACTAGGAAGTTGTTCACCAAGGAATTTGAGGAAACAACTCACTGACATTTGATTATCGGTAATGTCTAGGTTAGAAACAAAATCTTCAATTCCTTCATAGACTTTATTTGGCATAAAGACATCATAAATTCTATTCATCTCAGCTTCATGCAAATCTGCATCACTTAGATTATTTGAGTTAACATCTCCTCCTTGTAAATGATGATAACCCAATGCTTCTGCGAGATCATGAGTTAAATTAGCACCTGTAGTTACTAAAACATCAATATATCCCTCTTTCACAAAATCATATAGAATTTTTTGCATTCCTGCAGGAACTAAAGCTCCAGCTAAACCAAAAAATTTAACACAATCTGTATCAGAAATCATCTCATAATAAATTTCACAAGCCATAGCGAGTCTTTTAGCATTAAATCCCGCATTTTTTAGCGAATTAATAAGATCAATGATACTAGTGTTACTAGTAATTTCCAACTGATTTACATTTTTTAAGAGATCTTCTAGATTCTTTTCCGACATTTAACTCATTATTAAAAATTGGTGTTTATAAATGATATAAATTCAACAATCAATTTTGCTGCTAATATACATGTCATTTTATTTTTTAAATCCAAATTTGGAGCTACTTCAACAAGATCAAAACCAATTATATTGAAATTCGCTGCTGTTTCCTTCAGGATTTTCCACATCTCACGATATGAAAATCCCCCAGGTATGGCATAACCCGTGCCAGGAGCAATCGAGGGATCTAATGCATCAATATCTATTGAAACATATAACTTTTTAATTTTTGATTTTTCAAAAAATGCTTTTATCTTGTCTATGAAGTAATCTACGCCATCAATAAGCTTATAAGCATTAATATATTCAAGTTTTTCAACACTTGCTAATTCTTTTTCCTCGATATCAATATCGCGAGTTCCAACAACTAAAATATTGTGATTATTCACATAATCTAAATCAAATATTCTATGAGATATGGTCGCATGAGAGTAAACACTCTTGTCCCATTCTTCATAAAAATCTAGATGGGCATCAAAAACTAACACTCCAAATTCTTCTTTTGTTTTTAATTGATCGCCTACAACCTTTACTACGGGAAAAGTACAGAAATGATCACCTCCTATCATTACGGGAATGGAGCTCTCATTTTGATTGTAGATTGCTTTGACAAACTTATCTATGGTATTAAGATTTAATTCAACTTCAGTGGGATTAATCTCTACATCTCCAATATCTACTGCTTGAAAGTCTGGGATATGGAAACCTAATTCTGTTGTATATCCAATATCATCTGTTAAATCTCTTATACTTCTAGGAGCTGTTGAAGAATTGGGAAGATCAGAGGAAGTAAGGTAATCCCAAGGTACACCAAAAATTACATACCGCGTTTTTTTGTTTACTTTTTCTCCAAAATTAAAAAAATTCATCTTATAATCATTACATTTTATTTAAGGTTTCAATTCCTAATAGTTTAAGGCCTGTTTTAATTACAATCTGTACACACTTAATCAATAATAACCTTGCTTTTTCTAATTGCTTATCCTCAGAAATAACAGGACATGCACTATAGAAAGAGTTAAAAACCTGACACAGTGTTAGAAGATATTGTGGAATTATATGAATTATATATTTTTGAGTGGCTTGATCAATAATTTCAGGAAAATAATTTAAATGTTTGATCAAGTTTTCTTCTGTTTCATGGTTTAATAATTCCCAATTAATACTGATTTCAATATTTTCTTTCGATTTTGTTATAATTGATTCAATTCTTGCATAACAGTATTGAATATACGGGCCAGTTTCTCCTTCAAAAGAAATGCTTTGTTTTGGATCAAACACAAAATAAGATTTTAGAGCAAATTTAAGAATGAAAAATCTTAGTGCTCCCATACTTATAATTTCTGCTCTTTTTGTTTTTTCCTCTTCAGTAAGGGTAGGATACCTTTTATTTACCTCTTCATAAGCAAATTCCTGTACTTCCTCAATTAAATCATCAGCATCTATAACGGTTCCTTCTCTACTTTTCATTTTCCCTTCTGGGAGGCCAATCATACCATAAGAAAGGTGATGCTTATCTTCTTTGAACCCAATCATGTCTAGTACAGCAAACAATTGTTTAAAATACATATCTTGCTCATTAGCAACAACATATAAAGATTGATCATAGTTGAAATCCTGCTTCTTAATATAAGCAAGGTATATGTCTTGGGTTATATACACTGAGGTTCCATCTCGCCTTAATAAAATTTTATTTGGTAACTCATAATCCTCTTTTAAATCAGCATAAACTGCCCCATCTTCAGTTTTCTTAAATATTCCTTTCTTTAAGTTTTCCTCTATAATATTTCTGCCTTTTGTATAAATCTCAGACTCATAATAATCTTTTATGTGCTTAATATTTAACTTTTTGAATGTTTCTTCGAATCCATCTATAGCCCATTTTCTCATTTTTTCCCAAAGCATTCTTGTTTCTGGATCTTCACTCTCCCATAACCGTAATAAATCATGAGCTTCATTAATTAAATCTTCATTTTTTTTTTCCATTTTATTATACATTACATAAAAATCTCCCACAAAATGATCTGGCTTTTTATCAGGTTCTCGATTTTTGCCCCATTTTTTATAGGCTAACATTGATTTGCAGATATGAATACCTCTATCATTATACAGATTAACCTCGTATACTTTATGCTTTTTATACCTAAACAAGTTCGCCATAGAACTGCCTATTAACATATTTCGCAGATGTCCAATGTGGAGCTCACCGTTTGTATTAGATGAGGGATATTCTATTACAATTCTTAATGGTTTGTTTTTGTCATCTACCTCATAAATCCTTCCATAATCGTCCTTTAGTTTATAAATTTGCTCTAAAACAAATGAAGTTTTTACTTTAAAATTTAAATATGGACCATCTGCTTCGATCTTATCTATATACTCTGGTAAGGGTAATTTTGCAGCCAAATTTTTAGCAATTTCTTTTGGATTTTTCTTTTCAATCTTGCTTAATCGGTAAACTGGAAAAGCATACGAGGAACTAATATTTGGGGGAGGAATTTCAATAATCTCCTCTATATCTTCTAATGTAAGAGATTTGATATGGTTTGCAAGAAATTTTGTGATAGTATGTGTATCAATTATTTTCATTTGTGTAGCTGTCTTATTCTTAATAACTTTAATTTCAATCTGGTTGTAAATTTTATCTATTTTAATAAATATATTCAATATAACTCATAAAATTTACGACAATAACTTGAGGAATCAATAAAATAATGTCATATGAAAAATCTCCTAAGCAAGTTTTCCCTAAATGGCCTATTTATGATGAAAATGATATCAATGCAATAGTTAATGTAGTAAAATCAAGGAAATGGTGGTGTGGATCTCCTGGTGTTCATGAGGGTGAGAATGTATGGTTTCTTCAACAAGAATTTGCTAAATTTCAAGAAGCGAAACACTGTATTGCCGTCTGTAATGGGACTGTCGCTATAGAAGCAGCATTAATGGCTTTAGATATTGGTATGGGGGATGAAGTGATTGTATCAGATTATTCCTTTGTGGCATCTGCTTCAGCGGTCATAGCAACTAATGCAGTTCCAATCTTTTGTGATATAAATCCCAAAACTTTCGTAATGGATGTTAATAAAGTCATATCGTTGATAACTAAAAGAACTAAAGCAATTATACCTGTTCATTTAGGCGGTAATCCTGTTGAAATGGAGAAATTATTAGCAATAGCCAAAGAGAATAATCTCTATATAATTGAGGATTGTGCTCATGCTCATGGATCCAGATATAAAGGGAAAAGAGTTGGAAATTGGGGCGATGCAGGGACGTTCAGCTTTCAAGCTTCGAAGCTTATCACTGGTGGGGAAGGTGGTGCTGTAATTTGTGCCTCAGATGACCTTGCAGATAGGATCTACTCTTATATTGACTGTGGGAGAAAGAAAAATGGTTATTTCTATGATCATTATACTTATGGAAGTAACTACAGAATGGCTGAATTTCAAGCGGCAATAATTAGGACCCAATTAAAAAAATTCGCTGAATGTCATAGATTAAGAAGTGAGAATGCAAAATATCTGACAACTAAATTAAACAATATTGAGGGCATACATGTTATGGAATTGACTCCTGGAACTGAAGAATGTGGTTATTATATATATCCAATAATATTCGAATATGATAAATTTAGTGGAATTACTAAAGAACAATTTTATAAAAAGTTAAATGAAGCTGGTATTCCAACAGAAGATTGTTACCCTCCACTTCATCAATTAGACTGCTTTAAGAACGTATGTTTAAAAAAGGGAATAGATTATAGAAATTCTAATTGGGGAATGGAAAAAAGCAATGACATTAAATTTCCAATAGTTTCTGATATCTTCTCAAGAAGTATTGAATTTCCTCATAAAATACTTTTAACTTCTAAGGAAAAACTAGATTCAGTAGTGGAATTT
Source organism: Candidatus Thorarchaeota archaeon (assembly GCA_048882645.1). GTDB lineage: Archaea > Asgardarchaeota > Lokiarchaeia > Sigyniarchaeales > SOKP01 > Loki-b32. The sequence continues at coordinate 125,049 of JBHLRJ010000001.1, read as the reverse complement.
ATTACATCCCTAAAAAAAGGTTAAATTTTTTTAATAATTTCTCATCGCATTTTTTAATTTAATCTTTCTATTTTCCTTACCTTTGTCAAAAACCTTTTATTTCTTAAAAATGTTGTAAAATGTATGAATGATCAAAAATTAGATGAATCTCATAAAATAGGACAGAATGAAGAAAAAGAAAATCCTTATATTATATCCCAAGAAGAATATAAACGCAAAATTGAGCCCTCTTGGAATATAAAAACTCCATTGATAATGAAAGGTGCTAAGTGGATGATTGACCACCCGCGTGAGGCAAAATATTCTATAGGATTACGAATAGAAGAACATGCAGCACAATTTCCAAACAACTTAGCCCTATTATATGAGGACGAGAGATATACTCATAAAGAATTTAATGAATGGATAAATAGGTATGCAAACTTTTTTCATAAATTTGGATTGAAGAGAGGGGATGTAGCTGTTATGTTTGTGGAAAATCGCTCAGATTATATGTTCATTATTTTGGCTTTAGGTAAATTGGGAGTGATTTCTTCATTGGTTAATACAAATTTACGCTATAATCCACTAATTCATAGTATGAAACACACTCCTGGGAGAATTTATATAATTGGAGAGGAACTTATTCAAGCTTTTGAAGATATTAAATCTCAATTAGATCTTAGTGCTGAGCAAAAAAAATGCCTTTTTTATTTACTTGATAAAGGTGAAATGAAGACACCTGGTGGATACATTAATCTAAAAGAACGGATCGAGGATTCTGATATTACAAATCCTCCAACCACTCCAGAGATTCAAATGGACGATCCTTTTGTGTATATTTTTACCTCAGGCACTACAGGACTTCCAAAAGCTGCAATTTTAAAAAATATGTCAATATTAACAGCGATGACATGGTGGGGAGATATGGTTGTTGGAATGAAACCTGACGATATCATATATATCACCACCCCATTATTTCATAGTCATGGGATTAAAGTAGCTTTTGCTGCGGCGCTTTACAGAGGATCTGCGATGGCAATCGCACGAAAATTCAGTGCTAGTAAATTTTGGGAGGAAGTTAGAAAATTCAAAGCAACATGTTTTAATTACGTAGGGGAAATATGCAGATATTTGTATAATCAACCTCCAAAACCAAATGACACTGACCACTCTATTGTAAAAATAGTAGGGAATGGCCTTAGACCAGATATTTGGTTAGATTTCAAAAAGAGGTTTAATATACCAGAAATTAGAGAATTTTATGGTGCTACAGAAGATTTCGTCCCAAATTTTGCTAATGTACATAATCTAGATAAAACTTGTGGAATTTCCTTAACACCTTATGCTATTGTAAGATATGATTTTGAAGCAGATCAACCCTTCAGAAATGAGAAAGGTCGTATGAAAAAAGTAAAGAAAGGTGAAGTTGGACTATTACTTGGGCAAATCACAGAACCGGAATTTTTCTATATGTATAAAGATAAAAAAGCTACAGAAAAAAAAGTGTTTTGTGATGCTTTTAGAAAAGGGGACATGTATATTAATACTGGAGATTTATTGAGAGATATTGGTTATGGACACGTTCAGTTTGTTGATCGTTTAGGTGATACATTTAGATGGAAAGGAGAAAATGTGTCTACCGAGGAAGTTGAATCAGTAATTAATATGTTTCATCAAATTGATATGTGTACTGTATATGGCGTTCTAATTCCACACACAGAGGGGCGAGCAGGAATGTCTTCGATCCATAGAAAGAATGATGAGAATTTCGATTTTAAAGAATTTTTAAATTTTTTACAAAAGTATTTACCTAATTATGCTGTTCCTAAATTTATTCGATTTATTGACGAATTTAGTTTTACCGCTACTCACAAGATTCAGAAGATAAAACTAAAAAAAGAAGGATATAATCTTAATGAAATTAATGATGATATTTTTGTACTATTACCAAAGTATTCTGAGTATGTCCCTCTTTCGATAGAAATTTATAATGGAATTTTAGATGGAAAATATCTATTTTAATTTTATTTTCATTTTATTATTTGATTTAGGAAGTGATTTCTTCAATCTTTTTTGTTTCAGCACTTTTATACATTGCTTCGACTATATTAAGGATTTTTAGGCCATAACTACCATCTGTTCGTGGTTCCTTTTTATTAATCATACAATCTATAAAGTGCTTAATCTCTTGCGGATATCCAAAAGTCCAAGATTCAGCAGGGACAGGAAAAGTCCAACCTTTTGTTGTCCCTGCTTTTTCTACAGCGTAATTATATCCTTTCTCACTATAAATTTTAATTAAATTGGAGTGCGTTGGAGAAACTTTTATTTGACCTTCTGTTCCAAATACTTCGTATAGTATATCATAACCACCAGGAGCGGTCCATGATTCTTCAATAATAACTTGCGCACCATTTTCAAAATATAGTACCCCAGCAGCATTATCTTCAACATCGCTTCTTCCGAATTTTCCTCTGTCTGGAATTGCAGTTCTAACTTGACAAAATACCTCTTTTACATCACATCCAAGAAACCATACTAAACAAGCAATATCGTGAATCCCTAAATCTATTAAACACCCTCCTCCTGATTTCTTTCTTTTGTAAAACCATTCGGAATGTGGTCCTGAATGTTGCTCTTTTCCACGCGCCATATATATATTTCCTAATCCACCTTCATCAATTATTTCCTTAGTTTTATTAAAAGCAGGGGCATACATGGTATTTTCACAATAAAAAATCGTTCTCTTTGCAGATTTTGCAGCATCCAGCATTTCATTACCTTCTTCACTATCCATAGCTAGAGGTTTTTCTATTAATACATGCTTCCCAGAATTAAGTAGATCTATTGTGATATCTTTATGCATAAAATTGGGTAAACAGACAGATACAGCATCACAATCTAACTTTAATAAAGCATTAAAATCAAGAAATTTATCATTTGAAATTTCAAATTTTTTCATGAGAGCTCTTGCTCTCTTCTCATTTCTCGAATTAATACCCATTATTTCTAGGTTATGAAGTAATCTAAATGAATAAAGATGACGTTCGGCAATAAAACCTGAACCAATAATAGCTATTCTTATATCATCCATCTTATTTATTCCAAAATGTAGTTGGAGAGATATACTTTTTGATCTTAGAAAAGGGACAAACAGCAATGCAATTCCCACAATCACTGCTATTCTCAATCCAAAATTCAAAGCATTTTTCTCCATCAATATAATGCTTATTCACTCCTGAATTGTTAGAAATGTTGAATCCATGAAAACTAGTTCCCATTTTTTTAGATATTGCATCTGTTTCACAAGCTTCAGCGCATTTTAGACATTTTCCACAGATTTTGTTTACTTTTTCGATAAATTTAAAATTAGGTATGTCAGAAATAAGTGGTATGTCAGTAAATACTTTACAAATTCGTACTCTTGGACCGAATTCAGGTGTAATTAACAACCCATGCCTACCTAGAGCACCGAGACCTGCATCAATTGCTAATGGGATACTAAGAGCAGTATCATTACCACATTGAATTGCTCTGTATCCTAAATTTCTGATAAATTCTCCTATACATGAGATTATAAAAGCCATTTTTGAATAAGCAATAGCTACTGCTGCTGCCGCTGGTTGTGTAGGTGCTGTTGATAACGCATCTGGATCCATCTCCACTGCCATTATTATTGCCTTATTGATGCCTTCTGGCAGATCTATTGGTTGTTCTAATATGGAATTTGATATACTACCCTTACGTACCTCTTTTTTAGCATCAGATTCACTAACTTGTTCAGCTCTTTTAAATCCTGTTTTATAAATCCATTTTTCATTAATATCCGTGATACCAACTAAGGATGCTCCATAAAATTTTGCAACTCTTTTTATAATAGTAGAAAAAACATTGATATCCTTAATTGAGTACTTGCTCTTCATCCAATTTACTCCATATCCTACGTCTATATCTTCTTTTCTATCCCATGCGAATGCGAAAGGATATTTCTCATAAACTGTCCATCCAGCAGCAACTAACGCAAAATCTATTCTCGAATACCCCTCCTTACCTGATTCAATATGATGTTCTATATTTGTATCTAAAAATTTACCAAATGTGGGTAATGATTTATCCCAAAGTCTTCTAAACAGCATATTATTTTTCTGCTCGAAGCGTTTGTAAATGGCTTCGTCAATTTCGTACATATTTGGGAAAATTTTCAATTAATTATTCCTTAATAATAAATTTATGACATAAAATAAAAATTTTAAATGAGAAAATAATAAGTTTTAGTTATTTTTCTTATAGGCTTATCTATTACAACCTAAGCTTCTTTTATTTCTCTTTTTTTAATTATATAAATTTTATATTAATTCAAATATGGATAATTATTACTCATGATATTAATTCCAAAAAAGTGAGTTTAGTCATGGATGAAAAAAGGTTTATAAATCAAATAGGGATGGGTGTGGATCAACATGGTCATAATGATGATTGTACTAATGCTGCTATTAAAGCAGTTAAAAATGCTATCTCAAATAATTGTTTAACGGGATTAGGGGAAATTTGCGGTATAAACGATCCAAAGGATCTTGTTCGGATGAAAGTTCATGTAAAAGTAGGAGCCCCTTACCCTAATACCGTTGACAGCAAGAAAATCTTACGTGTTGTCCCCTTTGGAGAAAAATCAATTGAAGTTGTGAAAGGAGGGTTGATTGCGAAAGGGATAATGATAAAGGATTTGGGAGACACTTCAGATAACATAATAGTCTGTAATGCTGCAGTTAGCGTTTCGGTTGCTTATTCATAGCCAAATCTAATTTTAAAAAAAAAATTTTTTTTTAAGGTTATTCGACCATTCTACTTTTCTTATCTTGCTCATAGTGACTTGCTTTAATTGATGTTATTATCGATATTGCTTTGACTGAATAGAAGAATTAACTAATAACTATTTATTTGAATATCAATATATTTATTATAGAAACCAAATTTAATACTTTAAGATTTTTATAAAATATTATTAAGGTTGATTTATACAAGAATTATAACCATACAATATTCATCAGAATAGATAATTAAAAGTTATAAAAATCCAAATTTCTGACGTAAAACCAAAAAAGGGATAAGTGTTTAAGGATGTATGACGCTACGTACAAAGTAGTAATCTTCGGCGATGCGGGATGTGGTAAAACCACATTAACTCAAAGATTTCTTACAAATTTATTTAAATCCGATACTAAAATGACAATAGGAGTAGACTTTGAAGTAAAAAGCATGGATATTAATGCCAAGAAAGTAAAGCTTCAAATCTGGGATTTTGGAGGCGAAGAACGGTTTAGGTTCTTGTTACCTACCTATGTTAGAGGTGCTAATGGTGCTCTTTTTATGTACGATGTTACAAATTATTCCTCTTTAGCTCATATAGATGATTGGCTCTTAGTTGTAAGACGAGAAATTAAGACTGAACAAGATACCTTTCCAATTATTGTCGTCGGTGGAAAAGCAGATCTCATAGATGATCGTGAGGTTACTGGAGATGAGGGTATTAACATCGCAAGATCAAGAGCAGTTGATGGATTTATCGAATGCAGCTCTAAAACTGGAGAAAATGTTGAGGAAACTTTTGATGCTTTGACTCGTCTAATGATGCAACGATCAAAATTACTATAAAAGTTGACGAAAACTTGAATTTTAGGATTCGATATCTTGATTTTTTAAAGCTTCTTTTTGTTTTAACCTTAGTGTTCTTCTTCTGTTTGAAACCATGATTTGAAAATCCAAATCCTTTTTATAAACATCAGCAAAATTCAAGATATTTGTAATGACATTGGGATTAGCTTTTTCTCCTTTGATATAAATACCATTAAACATTGGGATTTCGGAATACTCTTTTTCCAAAATTTCTAACATTTCATCTGGCAAAACATCAGATCTGTCCTTGATTGCTAAGTTTATTTTTTCTTCTAATTTTCCATACATATCTTTCTTACTGAACTGGCAAAGGACACACTTAGAACTCCTATTCCTAAAAATATTTAAAATAATTAACCCAATCAAAAATTTGAAATTTCTTATTAAGACCCCTTTATCTCCACTATTAAATTTCTCAATGTAGTTGCTAACATGCTTTTCTGCTTTGAAATATAAATCCGAAAAATATAAAGCGCGCTCAAAATAAGCGGGAACAATGCAAAAAATTCGAGTAAACCAAAAAGGTTTAATTGCTATTGGAGGATCCTCATAAAAAATGTAGTAAACTACCCTCCCATCTCTTTCTTTATATAAAGTAGATTCCTTTTTTAGCATATTTAAATAAGTTGAAATTGTTGATCGAGCAATCTCTTTGAAATATTTCTTATATTCATGCTCAACTTCTCCTGTAGTAATTCTCTGTTTCCCTTCTAAATAGAATTTTAAAATAATTCCTAAAATTCTGTTCTCATGAAGTCTACCTGTTTTTATCTGTTGTTCTTCTGATTCATCCTCTCGAATCTGATATAAATACGCTATTTCAGGGGCATAATCATGAATAACTTCATCAATTAATAAAAGCTCAGAATCTCGTATTTGAATAATGTCGAATTTTTCACTTTCTATATTAAAATCAGCTATTTTAGAATTTTCAGACAAGTTTTCCTTCTCTTTGCTTTAATTTTAATTGATTATTCCGTTACTAAAAAAAATAATACTTCTTAATAATAATTTATGTTCGTCCATACTAGAACTTGTACCTTTATTTACTTCTTGTTAAATCATATATACCTTTCGAGATATTTAGAAATATTAACTGTTTTTATTTAATTTTATTGGTTTATTATTAATGTAATTATGGAAAAATTTAATTATCTTATTCTATTTCTTGTATAAGGGATCGGCTTCTTGCAATGCTCGTCTTTGTACCTTACCGATGAAATTTTTTGGCAATTCACCAATAATCGAGATAGAATAGGGACATTTATATGGTGCCATATTATTCTTTGCCCAATCTTTGATAGATTGAGGTGATAAATCACAATCTTCACGAATAGAAACCCAAGCTTTGACAATCTCTCCAAATTCCTCATGGGGTAGTCCGGCAACAGCTGCTTCTGTGATATCTGGATGTTTCATTAGAAGTTCCTCTACCTCTTTAGGAAAAACTGAATAACCTCTGCATTTTATAACTTGTTTCTTTCGATCTCTAATTTCAATAATACCATCTTCGTTCATAAAACCTATATCTCCAGTTAAAAGCCACAGTTTATTATTAAATTTCTTAAGTGTTGCTTCTGTTTCATCAGGCACATTAAGATATTCTCGCATGACCTGTGGACCTGAAACACAAATTTCACCACTATTATCTATCCCAAATTTAGTATCATCAGGAGTTCCTAGGCAAATAGGACCCTCAGAGAAATCATCTATAGGCCAAATACCCCATTCTGTACCGGGAAATGGCATACCAATGCTACCAATTGGACTATCACCAAACAAGTTTCCTGCACTGACTGCAGGACTAGCCTCTGATAATCCATATCCCTCAACAATTCTTCCTCCTGTGTTATTAACGAAGGCATCTCGAACTGGTTCATGTAATGGACCTGCACTCGAAATGCATAAGGTTAATTTTCCCATAACACCCGGATATCTCTTTCTAATATTCTTTAATTCTGCTAATCTTTTAAATAGAATTTCTGTACCAGCATATATTAATCCTTCTTCACATGGTAGTTTTTCAATAGTTTCACATAATTCCGTTTGCGATGGAGGTGTGGGGAATAGCATTATCCAGCCCCCTATTGCTATCGTTGTGTTCATAACAACTGTGTGAGCAAAACTATGAAATAATGGAAGAACTCCAACATTCCCTATTCCTGGCTTTTCTCCCCCTAACCACAATTGACATTGTTTCGCATTGGATACAACATTAAAATGAGTTAAAACTGCCGCCTTTGGTAAGCCTGTTGTACCTCCCGTCATAATATAAGTCGCAGGATCTGTTTTTACATCTATTTTAAGATCAATAGCTTTTGGTTCAGACTTTAAAAGATCTTTAAATTTAATAGCTCCTTTAAAATCCACCTTACCTGAGGGAATTTTCTTTATAAATTTCCCTACTGTTCTTTTAACACTCGTTATATGAGCAGGATCTGCTAAATTAGTATAAATAAGCTTCTCTATATTAATATCTTTAACAATTGGTTTAATAAATTTCGCATATAAAGAATCTAAGACAATCAGAATCTTTGGTTTTATAATTTCTAATTGATGGAGAATTTCAATCGGTTGATACGTAGGATTAATTCCACTAGCAATTGCTCCTATTCTGGTTACAGCATAATAGGAAATTATATATTGAGCGCAATTTGGAAGATGTAATGCCACAACATCACCCTTTTCAATACCTAAGTCTAATAATGCCGATGCAAGGGATTTAACATGCCTTTGAAATTGTCTGTACGTAATCCACGTGTCATGAAACCATATAAACTTACTATCTGAATATTTCTCGACTTGCTCATCCAGAAACTCATTTAATGTTTTTTCTTCAAAATCACAGTTATAAGGAACACCTTGAGGCCACCACTTTTTAAACCAAAGTCTATTTTCATCTACATAATATGGATTTGAATTGTCTGACTGCATTAATTGGTCACGCAATTTGCTATTAATAATTGTGTCTTATGTGACTTAGGTATTTCATAATATAAAACTTTTTAAATCAAAAAATAAGAAAAAAAAAGAAAATTAATATAAATTTAAAACCTACTATCCTTTCTTCGCTTAATTAATACAGTAGCAACACCTACTAATCCAACACCTGCAATTAAAACGATTAACGCCCAAAAACCTTCAGATTCGAAGATCATGTAGATCGAGAAGGTTGGATCATGATGTATAAGGGTCCCATCCTCAAATTCAGGATAACAAACAGCCCAAACTATTACATTGAACTCTATCTGTACTCTGATATCTGTAGAATAAGTACTAACTTCTTCGCCATCCGCAAATGTGTATATATCATGACTTTCATGTTCCATTATCCATACTAAAATAGGGAGTAAGCACGTACTAGCAGGATCAGTGTATTTATCAGATTTACTGCCATACTCATAGTCGGGTCCCGCAATATCAATAAATTCAAGTTCATCACTAGCTCCAGCTCCGATATAATTGCCAACCATTAGTTTGTGTTCAGTACTATTATAATTCTCTTTTTTCAACAATTCAGTTGGTTCTTCAGGAATTTGTCCTTGTGTCGCTATATCCAATTGGAAATGTAAAACTGTAGTTACGTAAATTATTGCAAGATCTAAATTAATGATATTTGCATTAGCATGTGGAGCATATGGATCATTCCAAGGAGCGAAAAATTGATCTAATTTTAAAAATCCAAGCGCTGCTCCTAGTGCCGCATCTGTTTTTGGTTCAAAAGTGAAACCAAAGTAAATGTAATCTAGATTTTCTTTTGGTGCATCAATATAAGAATGTAAATCAACACCTAGAGGAACTGCTGTTATAGTTGAGCCAGTTATATTTAAACCCCAAGAAATACTTTTATCCCCTGGATTAATTTGAGGTTGTTTAAACTTATATTTACTTACTGTGCCTAAGATCAATCTATGAGTTAGTTCATTACTACGGAGCATATCAACAGTAGTACCATTCACAACTGTTGGAACATAGCTTTCTGTAATTCTTCTGTTATTATCTGTATCATTATAAAGAAAAGCTCCAGCTAAATGATGAGTGAAGAGATAAAAATCAATATTACAACCCTTAAAAGCATTTATAATTGCGGTCTCAGTGTTAGCTGAATCTCCTGTCACCGCTTCAAGAATTTGATTAACATCTATATGAATCTCAAAATTCTTTACCCATAGTTGGATCAAATCAAATGAAAATTGTGTCCAGATTGTCTCAGCAATTTGTCCTAATGTGGGAGTTAACAACCACTGCATATAATTATCATTTCTATTTTGGGCAGTTAAATTCCAAACATCTAAAAGTATATCTCCATTTGGGAGATCTTCAATTCTTTGATCAACCATTGGGTTAATGTTATCATCGCTTCCAGATATATACCATGTCTTTGTGATGTTAAAGCCAAGACCTGGAATCATATCAAGTTTTTGCCATACAATGGGATTTAAGATAAATAGTTCATCACCAGTAAAGATATCATTGATATGGATTAAAAACCATGTTAAAAGAGAGATTCCTTCTCGAATAATATCTGGTGAAATTTCTCTTTCAGTAGCTTGTAGAATATAGATTTTTTTAAAGAAATTGATTAATTTATTTACAGCATCAATAAATGATTTATCATTATCCCAGATAACTAAAGTAACACCAGCTCCAATCTCTATCTCATATGAGAATTCTCCACTTTTTTCGATAACACAATAGGCATGGCCAACTTCAGTTTCTCCAGTAATCGCTGTTATGAGTTCAGTGTATCCAAAAGGTGCTGGAACAACTGATCGTTCATCGTTTCGAGCAGCAAAGTTATAAGTTTGACTTCTAATATGAGTAGTTTCGTTTGCACTTAGGACAAAGACATTATCTAGCATTTCATATGCTGAAAGGTTTAATCCTTGAAGGAATAATGTCTGAAATATTTTCGCTAAGATTCCTCCTCCATACCCTAAATTTTGGCCTAATAAGGCTCCAAAACCACCCAGGAATCCTTGAAAAACACCTGGACCCACCTGAGCATCTAAATCAAGTACTTGATCATAGCTTTTTTCGTCTGCACTTGCTACTATTGGGAATGAAGTGAAAGATGCAAAGAGGATAGTCATAATCATTAAAGATTTAGTTCTAATCCTTTTCATATTAATCAAAATTTTTTTTAAAATTGAATTTGATATTAAGAACATAAATAAAATTTGTATATATAATGATTTATATTCTAATATAATAGAATCTTTAAATTTTCTAACT
>JBHLRJ010000001.1:0-114149 GCA_048882645.1 Candidatus Thorarchaeota archaeon | reverse complement strand
TAAAAATGCTGCATATATTTAGATTGATACATTTTATCAATATAGTGTTTAGGAAATATAATATAATCTTTAAATTTTCTAACTAAACTTTAATTTATTTAAATGGATTCTGCCGTATATTAGTTAGGAGTTCAATTTTAATAGTAAAAAATATTTATTTAAAATTTATAGAATATATAAAATATAATTAATGATTCTCCCATCAAATTCTATTCTACTCTCAAAAATGTATAGAAAAAAACAAAAATATACAATGCAGCGGAAATTACTAGGCTCCACACCCTTAAAATACTAGAGATTGCAGAACTGGTAAAAACTACATTTGATCCTATAAATACCGCTGCTATTAAATAGCCAAATAAATGGCTTTTAAAACCTTTATATTTTGAATTACCTCTTATAAAATTCACAAAAGATGTAAAAAGGATAATTACAAATCCAGCCCAATAGAAAAGCTGTATTAATGTAAAATTATAGAGATCTAATACCAGAAAAAAAGTAAACAAAATAACTTCTAATAATTTTACTTGCCAAAATTTCTTTTTTTTTGTGGAATCCACGAATATTTGTTCATATTCACTTATTCCAGAATTAGAAAATAGAATAATTAAGGAGCCAATAGCCAAAGCAGTAAATAGAGCGTAGGAAATTGAAAAAAGCAAATCAACATTTGGTATCCATATATCAAGCCATAAGAAACCTGCTAAAACTAAGAATTCTGGTAACACTATGACTGAACAGAATATTGGTACAATTGCTGCTAAACACATCGCGATCCATGTTATAGTTGATATCTTTGTATCTTCTTCCCATCTTTTTTTCCTGAACGTGGTCAATCTCCATGCAAAAGATGCAAAACTTAAAACAGATATTACTGGAGTAATAAGGGGAAAAATAAATATGAAGAGAATATAAATAGCGTTAATTCCGTAAAAAAATTTCAATCTTGAGGGAACAACGCTGATTGTCCGGTCAATCTCATCTAAAGTAATAGCTAAACGATTCGCGAATAAAATCATAAAAAATAACCATGATACACTGAATACAGTCGGACAAAGTAATTTTATTAAGCCTACTTTAAGTGCTGGATCATTTGAAAACCATAATTTGAAATCTACAAAGATATAAATTAAAAAAATGGCAACTGGAACAAGAATTATGGAAACCAAAATTATTAATCGGCTCAATATCATACCTTTTACTTCTCTTTGCATTGTTCCTTCTGCTCCGTTTAGATTTTTAATTAATCAATCTCCTATTAATTATTAATTTAATATTCTTTAGAAATTAAAATATTTACATTAAACAAAATATTTTTTTTGAGTTCTGTGAACAATTTCCAGAATTTAATCTGAATTTGAAAATAAACTATGATCTCTTAGCTCCACATTTAGTACAAAATAAATCATCTGGTACCAATTTAGCTCCACAATTAGCACATACAGCATCTTCAAACATAACTGCGCTTTCAATTGCTCTTGTTACATCTGAAACTTCAGTAGCCTTTTCTCTTCCTTTTGATTTCCCTTTCATTCCCGCTGGTTTATATTTCAAACTCCCAATAAATGCACCAAAAATTGCTCCTATTAAACACCCCTCTAATAATGATGTTAAAATCGCAAGAAGATAGGGCAAATCTGTAAGACCTGAAAATAAGCCATCAACAATCAAGACACCACCAGGGATAAGAAAAACTAATATTAAATAAAGTACAGATAATACCATAGCGTACCCTATTCCTACAGCAAGACTACTGTTAATCCCTCCGCGAGGTGAATGAGCCCAGATTGCGCTTATTATCATACAAGTCAAAATCCATGGAAGAGTTACTGCAAGTATTAATAACACATCCTCCGGATGATACATAATACACCAGTGAACCGGAAATATAAATATGAGCGCAAGACCTATGACAGATCCAGCTAAAATTTCAAAAAATAATCCAAAACCCCCAAACGTTCCGGTTATAATACCTAAAGCATCATCAAAATTCACAATTAAACCCCCCGTAACTCCCTCAGTCAGGTTGAGAAATCTAAAAGAAATCCACGACATTGGAATAAGTATAAACATTCCTGTCAACCCAGAAAGAATTACACGTTTAAAACCGATTTTAATCCCCTTACCTTTTTCTAATTATGCTTATCAATTCAAAAACTAATCTAATTTATTAAAAACTCAAAAATTCTTTATATTTATATCTTTGTTTTTCTTTCGGTTCTAATATATAAATACGAGAATTAAGAGATTACTTAATTGAGACAGCACTATTTAAACATGAATAAATCAAATGTATAAACTAAAAAGAAATAAAAAAAATTGATCTAAATTTATTGAACTTTTATGATTCTCCCATTATCCATTCGGATAGTCTTTGTTCCATATTGAGATAAATCTCTGTGTGTAACAAAAATAATCGTGGTTTCCATCTCTTTATTAATTTTCTTTAATAAAGTCATCACCTGCTTTTCTGAGTCAGGATCCAAATTTCCAGTAGCTTCATCAGCTAATATAACTCGCGGTCGATGGATAACTGCTCGAGCAATACCACATCGCTGTTTTTCTCCACCAGACATTTGAACAGGATAATGATCTTTTCGATCAAGCAAGTCAACATCTCTTAAAGCAGCGATTGCTCTATTTTCAATTTCTTTCTGGCGTAGCACAGTTGGCCATAAAACTGATTCTACATTTTCCATAGCGGTTAATGTATTTACAAGATTAAAATCTTGAAATATAAAGCCGATTTTTTGACGCCTGAGTCTGCTTAATCTATCTTCTGTTGCTCGAGCTATATTTTCTCCATCAAATATTATCCTTCCTGAGTCGGGCAGATCTAATCCTGAAAGAACATTAAGAAGCGTTGATTTCCCACATCCTGTTGGTCCTTGGACTATAACAAATTCCCCTGATCTAATTTTAAGATTAACATCCGCTAATGCTCGAATAATGGCACCTGATCTTCTATATTCCTTATTAACATCTATTGCTTCTATCATTATATCTTTATCTGCTGACATGTTTTTTCTCTCCTCACTCTCCTACTTTCTTTAGAGCTATTATTGGTCGTACTTTCAATACCTTCCTATAGGCTAAAAGAAAAGCAAGTATTTGAACCACAGTGAATAAAGCACTTGTAATTATAACTGGAATTAACTGTATTAGAATTATGTCATTAATATTAATTTGAGATCCTGCTGGCTTTATATAAGCTAAAGCTGCGGTATAATGAAATAAAATTTCAATAACGATAAAAAAACCTACAAGCGTAGTAAAAAATATCATCCCTGAAACTAAGGATAAGATATTCTTATTAGTGTAACCTATGCATTTGAATGTTGCCCATACTCTTCTTCTTCTTGATACCAAAATCCATGCATAAAGTAATGATAGGATGAGGCTCGTCCCAAAAAAGATTGCGAGAAGATAATATGCTTGTTCACCTAACCCACCAGGTATTATCGCTAAATGCCAAAATAAGCTTGTTAGAAAAATTAAGATAGTATAAATAAGTGTAAATACTGTAAAAATTTTCTTTTCTCGTAATGATAAAAGAATAGCTTTTCTCCACATTCTTAACGCCAAATCGTTTCACCTTTAGTTTTTTTCAAATTGTTATTCAATTATGTGTAAATATATATTTGATTTTATTTATTTTATTTATAGCAATTTAATAATAAATATTTGGGTATAATATGTCTGAAATTGAAAATATTATTGATAATTTATTAACTGATGAACAAAATGTATTTGGTGTCGCAATAATCGGTAAAGATGGAGGTTTAATTACTCAAACGGAAAATTGGAACCTTACAAATGATCTTGGGCCGATAAATGAACTCTTAAACCAGAAATTAGAACTTGGCCAGAAAGGGATTACAAACATCACTATTCAAGGAATAAGATATATGATGGTTGAAAATACAGAAGAAAGAAAGATAGGTACAAATGTTGCTCATAAAGGGCATATTATTATATGTCCCATCCCTATTGGAGGTACTGGAGCATTAATTACTTATATTAATCCTCAGGTAGGGCCAAGAGATGTATTATTTAATGTGCAAGATTATGCGAAAAAATTAAATGATTTTATCTAGTACATTATCAATTATTATTCATCTAGGGAACTCCAAAATTCTTCCAATAACTCTTTCAAGGCTTTTTTAATTTTTTTAATATCTTCTATTTTAGATTCCTCTAATAATTCAAGGTTTTCAAAAAGAGGTCGTTCATACTCCTCTCTTAATAATGCCGTTATAATTGCATAAACGCAGTGAGGAAGGCCTAATAAGCTGTACCCTCCTTCAAGAATAAATGATACTTTCCCCTCACAAATATCTTCGGTTAAATTCAATAGCCATTTAGTAAATTTATAATATGAAATTGAAGTTAATAACCCATTGCCTATAGGATCATCAAAATACATATCAAAACCGGCAGCTACAATGATTAAATCCGGTCCGAATTCATATAAAATTGGTACTAATAAATCTGTAAATTCTAAATATTCGGTATCAGTAGTATTCAATGGTAATGGAAAGTTAATACTTCGACCCAGTCCATCTCCTTCTCCTAACTCATCGATAAATCCGAGCTCTCCCTCTTCAAAATCAAACTCATGAACTGAAAAATACAATACACTTGGATCACCATAAAAATATTGTACAATTCCATCCCCAAAATGAGCATCAATATCAATTATAGCAATTTTTTTGTCATATCCTAACTCTTCTCGCAAATATCTGATTGAATTAGCTATGTTATTAAAGATACACAGACCAGCTGCTTTTTCTTGTAATGCGTGGTGGCCTGGTGGCCTTACAAGAGCAAATGATTGGTCAACTTCTTTATTTAGCACACTTATAAGTGCTTGAATCGTTCCTCCAACTGCCTTTTTTGCGAGTTCATAAGTATCTTGAGTTATGAAAATCTCTTCCCCTAATATCCCATATCCCCTGTTCGAAAAGTTTCTAATAGAATCAATGTGATATTTTGTATGTGCCAAATGTAATATCGATTCTTCAATCTCCTTTGGCCTAATCTTAATAATTCTTTCATTTCCAAAAATATTCTTTCCTTCCAAGTAATTAATAATTGATCTTATTCTTAAAGGGGACTCGTAAGAAAGAAATGTTGGATGTGGATAAGGCGGTATGTTTTTTGTAGCAAAATCGTCATCATAAACGATTCCTATTCTTTTTTCCGTTGTCATTTTAAGTTCGAACAGATCAAAAATACCTAAATTATTATAATAATATTTACGTATTTTATTTTAAATAAAGTATTAATTTCAAAAATATAATACCATTTGTGATTAAGATGAATACATTTGAAATATTTCTCAACATAATTATA
The DNA here is from genome assembly GCA_048882645.1 of Candidatus Thorarchaeota archaeon. Taxonomy (GTDB): domain Archaea; phylum Asgardarchaeota; class Lokiarchaeia; order Sigyniarchaeales; family SOKP01; genus Loki-b32. Next base: position 108,794 of record JBHLRJ010000001.1, on the reverse strand, counting down.
AATGCAGTACCAATTCTAGTTTTACTTGTTCCATACTTATTCATTCGGAAAAAGCAAGCATTAGGAAAATTATATTTACGAATTTTTACCGGAATATTAGTTTTCTTTATGATGTATTGGATTTTACCAGTAATTTTTCAAATAGGTCAAGATCCAATAGAATTAAAATTACAAGTGGGAGAGGAAGGAAACATCCTTCTTGGGATTGGTTATATCATCTCACATTTCATATCTCTGTTAACATTATTTGCTTCATATCCATTAGTGACATTACCTTTTATCTTTTTCTTGTCTCCTTTCATATCTATGCTCATTGTCTGGAATCGTTTGAGAAAGGAAGAGGGAACAGTAAAAGAGAATTTAAAATTACTTAACTATCAAGACATGAATAGTCCTGCCAAAAGAATTAGGAATGAATTAATCAGAAATGATTGGACGAGAGAAAAACAAATTTTTAAACTGCTTATTGCTCTCTTTCCAATTTCATTATATCTTTTACAAATAATAATTAAAATTTCTGGATCGGAAGCTACAATACAAAGTTCTCTTGGATGGTTTTTGGAAATCTTATTTGTATATCTTGCTATATTTATTTTTAGCATTGAACTGCTATTTAGTTCTCAAATTTCTCTGAAAGGTAAATTTTTTGGAGAAACTATAAGAGAACAAACTTACAAGAGCCTATATACTGTAGGTGTGCCTATTTCGGTCTTATCGATAATACTTTTCATTGTTGACAACATTATTAATAACACATTAGAGATTATACCAGTCATACTCTATTTCTTTGCCTATTTTATAATGGCTTCTGTAATATTTATACTTTTCCTCAAAATATTTGAACCCTTTTCAATTTTAAATTTAATTAAATTACTTAATTGGTGGAAGAGGAGAAAAGAAAAAAAAGAAAAAATTCAATACAGGAATACCTCATACATTTTCTTATTTGGCGCTATAGCAATTGCTGTGTACTTTCTATATTATTTATTAATATCAGGGTTATTAATCAGTCCATACTTGAGTGATATTGATATCCTAAAATCTGCAGATTTTATAATGCCAACTCCAGATCCAACTCTAGTGAATTCTATAAGTTTTGAGATATTAGCAATCTTGGGATTTGTAAATGTTCTGGTATCTACTTTAATTGTTGGATACCTTATTGCTCGGTGCCTTAAATATATAAATACTGTAAGATTTGGTTTCTACATATTTTTACCAATAATAATTTTAATATCTTTATTTGTAAGTGGGTATATCGATGTTTGGATATCCGGTAAAACAGTTGAATATTGGCTAACAGGTCAAATCAGTTATACAAGAATATTTGGCTTCGATTTTTACCTTCTAAGAACCGCAAGTTTTAATGCAGAGTTAATTGGTACAACTAACATATTAGCAACGCCCTACTTGTATACACGCTATGTTTTTAATGTGTTGCTGTGGAGTCTAATTATTTACTACTACAAGAAGGATTTTAAAAGCAAGAACATACCAGTTGATGAAAAGTCGATGGAAAAGGTAATATTTTCAACTGTCAGTGAATTCCCTGCATATAATGATTATTTAGACGACCAATTTTTGTATTTATTATCTTTAAGTGAAACTCCTACCAGTACTAATATTGAACATGAAAGAGATGAAATTAAATCGTTGCTAAAAACATTGGAAACAGAACGATTCATAAAAGATATAAAACCTGAAGATGAAACTGAAAGAAAACGGTTTTATTTTACTCTAAAATATCTTTATAGGAATAAAACCATAAAAATATGGAAACCAGAATACTCTTATACTTTTGAACCTGTAGAAAAGCAAGGCCTTTATATTATCTATGAAGATGGAAGGGGCATTTTCAATTATGCATTTCGAAGTGATGAAATTCAAGATCCCGGGCTAGTATCTGGAATGTTTTCTGCCATTACTTCATTTGTTAAAGAAATGACCAAATCGTCTGAAGCTTTAAAAAAAATAGATCATGGGGATATCTCCATTCTTCTCGAATACGGAGATAATATTTTTGGAGCACTTTTTATAAAAGGGACTCAAAGTGCCGAAGTTAGAGTGCCTTTAAAAGAATTCGTGAAAAAATTCGAGGAAAAATACGAAAGTGTGCTAAGTAATTGGACTGGAGCTTTAAGCCCTTTTAAAGATGAAGACAATGATAAAATGGTTGAAGAAACTTTTAAAGAAGATTAAAAATATTCATAAATTTTTTTTTTACTAAGTCTAATCTGGGAGAGTAGCAACTGCTCGAACCCATCCAGCACTTGCTCGAGCAATTTTTATTGGAAAACAATAAATTGTAGCTCCAACTGAAGGAACTTTATCCAAATTAGTTAACTTTTCCATTTGGCAATACCCCCTTTCAATACCTGCGAAATGGCCTTCCCAAATAATCGAAGGATCTTTATCTTTTTCCCACTTTTGTGCTGTTATAGAAAAGGGAGCGTCCCAAGACCATGCATCAGTGCCAACAATATGAACTCCTTGCTTGATTACATGTAAAGTACCCTCTTTCCCAACGCCCACTCCATGATCTACAAATTCATTAGTTCCATAATACTTAGAAGCATTTGTGTGTATACAGAGAATGTCTCCCTCTTGTAACATGTGATTTATGTCTTCTAACTTTTTATCAATATCCTTTGGGAGTAAGACATACCCATCTTCAAAATCCGTGCAATCCAAAATTATTAATGAGCCAATACACCATTCTAAGGGAACTTGATCAATAGTCATTGCCTTTTTCTGACCGATCTGTCGATCTTGAATTGGTGCAAAATGCCATGGCGAATCCATATGAGTACCATTATGTGTCCCTAACGTGATCCTTTCTGTTGCCCATCCCTTCCCCAAAGGTAGATCACTCTCAGGATTTAAATTAAAAATCGCACCCATTTGCTGGGCACCTTGATCATGATCACTATACACAATATTAAGACCTATTCCCGATGGATCAAATAGCAGTTCTTCTGGATTAATAATCGGTATTGACAAATCAATAAATCTCATATCTTTACGACCTCATACTATATATTCAAAAAATAATAATTTAAATCACAATTGAAGAATATAAAGAGATATAATTATTTAATTCATAGTCTTAATAATTTAACAGCATTCAAACCCATAATTTTCTCAGTTTCTTCATTTGTTAAAAATTCATTATTATCAAAATAATTCACTGCAATTTCTATCATTTCTGGGATATTTCCATCAGACCCAAATAAAATCTTATTTATCCCTATGACTTCATTTGCGAGAATAAGTAATTCTTTTAAGCGAGTGGGCATCATGTATGCTAAATTGCTTAAATCCAAATATACATTGGGATATTGAGCTGCTAAAGCAATAGCGGTATCAATGAAGGGATACCCCATATGAGTAATAATAATGTTAGCTCTTGGATATGAACCTGCAAATTCATCAATATATATCGGATTAGAGTATGTTAATACATTTTTTTTTGTCCCTGGAGGCGGATACCCACAATGCATAACAATCGGAAGTTTATATCTTGAGGCTGCTTCTAATACGGGATAAATTAGTTGATCATTTAGTCTTTTCTCTCGAAATGTAAGCATTACTTTAAATCCCTTATACTTATCCTCAACAATAGCTTTCTTTATTTCAGCTTTAACATCAATATTATTACTAACTTTTTCAGGAGCGTTATAAAATGGGATGAATATGTCTGGAGCAAACTCAACCCACTTTTTTACTTCTTGATTCTCTTTCATATTTACTGGTAATAATACAACCTTATCAATATTAACATTCCTCAAATGATAAACGGTCTTCTCAATAATATTTGAAGTTTCAATAGACTTTATTTCTTGGAACTTCTTTATCATTCTTTCATAAAACCCATACCCCTTAAAAATTACAGATCCGGCTTCTAGATTCCTTTTTGTGTTAATTGGTTGAAAAAGATGACAATGAAAATCAATTCTCAAATTCTCTCACATAAATAGCAATCTAAATTATGAGTAGACTCATGAGTAATTAAATTAGAATATTTGGAAAAATTTGGATAGTATTAACTTTCCGATTTAAATAAAGATTAGAAATAAAATCTAATAAAAATCCAAGAATCTATATATAGTTTATATTCTAAAACTATATATTAAACTCTACACAATCATTAATCAATCATATAGAAAAATATAGGTAGATTGAAAAAAATGATTATTAGTAAAGATTTAAAATATGAACTTCACAGCTGGGAGTACTGTGGAATTTGTCATAAGAGAATCAAGCAGGAGGCAGCAATCTATCGAGAAGGCTTCCATCTTGGTGTGCTATGCCCCAGTTGCTCCGCAAACAACTCAGAGGAGGACATAGAACTCATCTCAAACATGCTTATTGCTTTTGGAGGCTATTTTGGTATGTTAAGAGACCCATGTTACCCCGTAAACGAATTACTAAAATGTTTATTGAAAGAGATTGAAAAGAAGAAGGGTAATCTATCCCCTGAATGTCTTCGAATTAGATTAATGTATCTCGCCTTACTTCATGGTGTGAGTCCACAAGAATTTAAGGAAATCGATGAAGATCTTCTAAAATATATGTATCGATTATAATTGTTTTCAATAAATTAGAGTGAAAATTTTAGAACAAAAATCAACTTTATTTTAATAATTAAACCTATTATATAATAATCCTATAATTAATACATTTAACTCAATAACTAAATATAATGCTAGCTATTTAGGATACTAAATCCATTGATGACTCCCAACTAATTCTCTATCGACAAAATGATTAAATACTTGGATATAAGATTATTATTTATTCAATAAAGATTATTTTAGACCATGGGGGAAGAAAAAGGTAAATCTAAAAAAATATTCATTAGCTATGGTCGGAAAGATGCACAAGACTTAGCTTTTAAATTAGAGAAAGATTTAAACAAACAGGGACATGATACATGGCTCGATAAAACTCAAATGGAACCAGGTCAGTCTTGGGAGCACCAAATTGAAGACGCGATTCTCAATGCAGAAATTTTTATAGCTTTACTTTCTCCACATGCAGTACGACGCCCTAATGGAGTTTGTTTAGATGAGATAAGTTTGGCAAGATATAATGAACGCAAAATACTTCCTGTAATGGTACTGAAGTGTCGCCCTCCTTTGGGGATTTACCGCCTTGATTGGATTGATTTCCAAAATTGGGAGATTGAACACCATTATATCGAAGCTTTCAACCGACTTTTAGATGCTCTTGATAAGAAGGTCATCGTTGAGGGTTATCACTCTCGAATTTTCTCACTATTAGATAACCCATTGGACTTTGGAGTAGAAATTGTCCGTTTTACACATGATTTTACAGGGAGAGCTTGGTTATTAAGAGATTTAAATGAATGGATTGAAAAAGAAGAAAGTCGCGTGTTTTTCTTAACTGGCGATCCAGGAATAGGAAAATCGGCAATGTTGGCATATTTGGTTGATAAACATCCTCAAGTCGTAGCTCATCACTTCTGTATAAACAATCTCAAAGACTCCCTTGACCCGATTCGTTTTATTAAATCAATCGCAGCTCAATTGGCTACTCAGTTAGGAAACTACCGTGAATCCTTGAATGAAGTAAATTTAGAAGAATTAATTACTATTAGCGATCCTAGTGTAATATTCAGGCGTATTATTGCCGATCCTCTTAAAGTTGAAAACCCAAACAAGCCGTTGTTGATCGTTATAGATGGCTTAGACGAAGGATTAGTAAAAAGTTCTCCTAATATCATATCAGTACTTCGTGAGAGGCTAAATGATCTTCCCAAATGGTTACGTCTGGTTCTTAGTTCTCGAAAAGAACTTGACATCATGGATCTCTTCAGTGAGTTTTCACCACATGAAATTAATGCTTCTCGAAGTGAAAATCTCCAAGACATTAAAAATTATCTAGAAATGAGATTAAGAGAGCCCAAAATCACAGAAAAAATTCTAAAAAGTGGAATAATCGCTAACGATTTAGTAAAGACAATCAAACACAAAAGTGAAGGGAATTTTTTATATGTAATAAACGCAATAAAGGCGATAGAGGAAGGCTTAATGGATCCAGCTTATCCGGAAACTTTTCCCCCTGGTCTTTTAGGATGGTATAAAATATTCTTTAGTCGTCTCTTCCCGAAAAGCCAGGATTACGATAATTTTCGACCAATTTTAGATGTAATTTTAGCCGCTAGGGAACCTTTAAATGCAAAACAAATTAGTTCTTTTTTAAATCGAAGCGAATTTGAAATAAGAAAAAGCATGCAAAAATTAGCTTCTTATTTCCCAGAAAGGAATAAATGTTATCATGTATATCATAAATCTCTAAAAGACTGGTTATTAGGGGATGTTGGTCATGATTTAACTTATCAAGTAGATCTTGAAGGAGGACATCGATATATAGCAAGTTATCTCCAAAAATTCTATAAAGACCGAAGAACTGATAAGTTCATGCTCAATCATCTCCCACAACATCTTCTTGCTCTCGAAGAATGGGATGATCTTGTAGAATTATTATCTGATCTAAGACATATTGGATCATATTTTAGAGAAGGAGAGGCTCACACCTTGATCAAGAATTATCTGGATGTATTATCTTCAGAAAACATACCCGACATGTATAGAAAGAAGATAGAAGAATTCAAACAATTTGTAATCAATCAAGCTCATATATTCCGACAATATCCCCAATTAACTATCCAACAGGCTTTAAACCAAGCAGATATCTCTATTCCCTCGCAAACAGGAAAGGAACTTCTCGAATTAATAAATTATTCTCAACCCTGGATTGAATGGGTTAATAAGCCACAGGAGCGTGATCCATGCATATTAACTCTGATCTGGCATTCAGAGCGACCTTATCTTTCTAAGTGGGTGTCTTCTTATAGATTTTCGCCAGATGGTTCCCAATTAATAGCAGGGTCGCGAGATTATACATTAAGGCTCTGGGATTCAGAAACTGGTGATGAGCTCAGAAGATTTACAGGACATATAGGTAGAGTTTATTCATGTGCATTTTCCCCTAATGGAACAGAAATTTTATCTGGCTCCACAGACAATACATTAAAACTTTGGGATGTGAAATCGGGTAAAGAGATTAGAAGTTTTTCGGGGCATTCTGACGAGGTGGGTGCGTGTGCTTTTTCCCCAAACGGTAAAGTTATTTTATCCGCATCAATAGATAAGACTTTGAAACTATGGAATAGTAAATCAGGAACCGAAATCAGAACCTTAATAGGCCATTCTGATTGGGTAAGAGGATGTGACTTTTCACCAGACGGTACAAAAGTAATATCTGCTTCAAATGATAAGACTTTAAAGCTCTGGGATGTCAACACTGGTGTAGAAATCAAAACTTTTAAAGGTCATTCTGGATGGGTATATTCATGTGCCTTTTCTCCAGATGGTACGAAATTATTATCTGCTTCTGATGACAAAACATTGAAACTTTGGGATGTAGAAACTGGTGAAGAGATTAAAACACTTTCAGGACATTCGGGTTGGGTGAGAGCATGTGCTTTTTCACCAGATGGTACAAAAATTTTATCAGCATCAAGCGATACTACGTTAAAACTCTGGGATGTTATAACTGGTAAAGAGATCAGAACTTTTTCAGGGCATTCAGGTTGGGTGGAGTCATGTGCCTATTCTCCAGATGGTACCAAGGTATTATCAGCATCAACTGACGCAAGTTTAAAACTTTGGGATGTTAAAGCAGATACAAAGATGAAAAATTTCACTGGTCATACAGGATGGGTAAGATCATGTTCCCTTTCACCAGATGGCAAGAGAATGTTATCTACATCAATGGATAAGATAATAAGACTGTGGGATATTGAAACTGGAGTCGAGATTAAAACTTTTACTGGGCATTCCGCATGGGTGAATTCATGTGTTTTTTCACCAGATGATACAAGATTGTTATCTGCATCAGATGACAAGACCTTGAAACTTTGGAATATTGAAATGGGTGTAGAAATAAGAACATATTCAGGGCATTCCTTTTTTGTGAATTCTTGTACCTTTTCTCCTGATGGTAAAAAATTTTTGTCTACTTCCTCAGATAATACCTTAAAACTCTGGGATCTTGATACTGGCTCTGAGATTAGGACTTTTAAGGGGCATTCTGATTCAGTGAGAGCAGGTACATTTTCCCCAGATGGTAAAAAAATATTGTCAGCATCTAATGATACTACACTAAAACTTTGGAATACTGAAACTGGTGCAGAAATGAAAACATTTAAAGGACATTTTGGTAGAGTGAACGCATGTGCCTTTTCACCAGATGGTACAAAGGTGTTGTCAGCATCAGAAGACAAAAAATTAAAGTTATGGGATGTCGAGACTGGGAATGAGATAAGATCCTTTTCAGGACATTCTGATAGAGTGAACTCGTGTGCTTTTTCAATGGATTGTAAAAAAATATTGTCCATTTCTGATGATAAAACATTGAAATTTTGGGATGCTGAAACCGGTGTTGAAATAATAATTTTTCCAACTTTAGGATGGGCTAATACACTGGCATTAGGAATAAATAATTTGGTAGCTGTAGGAGATTCTATGGGATGGGTTTATATTTTGCGTCCACACGGCATAGATATATCATAAAATAAAATTAAGTAAGTTAAATTTTTTAAGTCTCTTCCCTGAAATTGATCCAACGCAAAAAAAATAAATAAGAGATTAAGAACTGTAAATTATCCGTATGTCTAAGAATAGAATTAGTACATCTCGCCTTACTTCATGATGTTAACTCCCAATAATTTAAGGTTATTGGTGAGACCCTTTTAAAATATACATTATGATTATAGAAGGATTCAAAAACAAATTAATGAATATTTTATAAAACAACTTTTTTTTTTGAATTTTTACAATTCTTAGAATATTAGATTCAGATAATTTTAATTACTCCTAAATAGTCAAGTACTATAACAATTAGACAGGTAAATTCGAGCAAAATTGTTATTATTTTTCTCCATTCGAATAATTCTTTTAAAACACGTCCCGGAGACTTGGCGACGGTATATGTTATCAATAGCATCCATGTTAATACGATAAATATCACTGGTAATAATAAAATAGCTGGTATCTCTCCAATGAAATCAATCATATATCTATATGCCAGAATTGTAAAACCAATTAATGTGAATGTGTAAGCTATATTGAATGTAGTATAGCCAAAATTTACCACACGATCTATGTGTTTCTTGAGATCTTTTTTTTGGTTGTCATCTTGCTCATTCTTAACTTTATTTATGAGATGATGGACTTTAGAGTTTGAAAATATCGAATTGACAAAGAAGGTAAACGATATCATTAATAACAACGTAATTATGAAAATACCCCTAGTAGGTCTAGCTTGCCATATCAACGCAATTATTGTAAGCTGAGCTGCTATTAGGAATCCACCAATTTGAATCCAATCTTTTACGTTTAAACAATCTATCTCATCCATATCTTCCTTTTTTGGATCTCCCCTTGAAAACCCTCCAAAAATTTCAAATTAAATTGATAATAAGTAGTTTGTGATCTTGATATTTAAATATTTTTTTAAAATAATTTTAAGTATCATCTCTAAAATAAGATAGATTTAAAAAAAAAATCTGTAATACTCTTTTAGGTTTGTGAGAATTTAAGAAAACCAATTAGGATATTAAATTTTCTTCTCATTCGAATAATAGTTATGTTAAGATTGCTCTCATATATCAAATGAACAAAAAATAAAAAAGATATAAAAAAAAGATTTAAACTCTTTAACTCTAATACATATCTGGAGGCATTCCCATTCCGCCTGGCATTCCTCCCATTCCACCCATTCCAGGGGGCATTCCACCAGGGGGCATTCCACCAGGAGGCATAGCAGATTTAGCGCTTGCGATAACATCATCGATGCGTAAAATCATTGAGGTTGCTTCGGTAGAACTTTTAATAGCCTGAACCTTAACAACAGTTGGTTCAACAACGCCGATCTTTAGCATATCTTCGACGACTTCTCCAGTATCAAGGTCATGACCAGCGAATTTTTTGCCTTGTTGGTGAGCAGCTCTCAGTTTCATTAGAGTATCGATTTGATCAAGGCCTGCGTTTTCAGCTAAAGTCTTTGGAATAATGTCTAGTGAATCAGCAAAAATTTCAACGGCAAGTTGTTCACGACCACCGAGAGTGGAAGCAAATTTACGGAGTTGAATAGCTGTCTCGATTTCTGGAGCACCACCACCGCCCACAATTTTTTGATCTTCGACGACATCACGGACTACGCAGAGAGCATCATGAATGGCTCTATCTGCTTCATCAACAATAAGTTCGGTTCCTCCTCTGATAAGAATCACGACAGATTTAGGATCTTTACATTCTTCAATAAAAATCCAGCTATCATTCATTATTTTACGTTCTTCTACCAATCCAGCCCAACCAAGTTTATCTTCGGTAATATCATCAAGGTTTGTAAAGATCATTCCACCAGTTGCTTTTGAGAGTTTTTCGATATCGGATTTCTTAACTCGTCTCACAGCCATAATACCTGCTTTTGAAAGAAAGTGTTGAGCTAAGTCATCAATTCCTTTTTGACAAATTAAAACATTTGCTCCAGAATTTTCAATCTTTTCGACCATAGTTCTAAGCATTTTCTCTTCTTCATCAAGAAACTCTTGGATTTGTTCTGGGCTTGTAATTTGCAATTTAGTATCAAATTCCGTTTTTTCAATTTCGACTGCACTTTGCAAAAGAAGTATCTTAGCATCTTTTATGCTCTTTGGCATCCCAGGGCTTACAACTTCTTTGTCTAGAATGATTCCCTTGATCAAACTGGTGTCATCAATGCTATCTCCCTCTTTCTTTTGAATTTGAACTTTTTCAATATCCGCTTTCCATTCTCCATCATCATTCTTTTCTGCAATAGCTTTAATTGCATCCATGCAGATACCAGCGAGCTTTTCTTTGGATTCTGAGACAATTTTACTAGACATACAAGTCATAGCGCTATTTTTTAAACCTTCTTCATCATCAATACCACTTTTCACCGAAATATCTTGGAGTATTTCTATAGCTTTTTCCGCTGCTTTACGAAACCCTTCTGTAATAACTGTTGGATGTATTTTTTGTTCTATAAGCTTTTTTGCTCGTTTTAAGAGTTCACCAGCTAGAACCACTGAAGTTGTTGTTCCATCCCCCACTTCAGAGTCTTGTGTTTTAGCAACTTCAACCATCATCTTAGCAGCAGGATGTTGAACATCAATCTCCTTTAGGATTGTTGCACCATCATTTGTAATGACAACATCACCAAATTGGTCTACGAGCATCTTATCCATCCCACGAGGACCAAGTGAAGTTCTGACGGCTTCTGCAATAACGATAGCTGCGGCAATATTGTTTGACATTGCATCTCTTCCACGTTGTCGTTCAGTGCCTTCTTTCATTATTAATACGGGTGTTCCGCCTAATTGTGCCATATTTATTCACATTTAGTAAGTTTTTTATTGAATTAATTTTTGAAATAATATTTTATATATATAGATCTCTAAGTCATAAAATTAAAAAAGTTTACGAATTATGAGATAATCCGAAATGTTTTGTTATCAGAGTCTAAAATCATTCAATTCAAAAAAAAAAAGATTTTTTAAAAGTCTTAATCTTTAGTAAAAGTTATTTCAACCCAGACCAATCATTGGTAATGATTCTTCAGCTGTCATTAAAGTTTCTATTTTAAATGTAAAACCTTCAATATCCCTATATCCTGAATATCTAGTGGCGATTGATTTTAAACCTTCATATAATTTGTCGTTGGGCATTTCATAGAGTGTATAAATTTTAATATCAAAATCAGCAACAACAAAAAGATTTATTCGGTTCACGAAATCTGCTGTTTCTGGAACTTTTCCTTCAACAAAAGCTTTTCCTGTTTTTTCAGCTTGATGAAGTGGATACCTTGCGGTTACCATTACAAATGCCATTTTAATTTCACCTTCTATATAAAATTAAATTGAATACAAAACAAATTTGTAATTAGATTTTCGAGTAAGATCCTATTTTTTTCATACTTTAAAAAGATATACTATATATAGTAAAAATTTACAAATTTGTGAATTTTAGTGAATAAGATAAACTTAATAGATTCAAAAATAGTTATATGGAGCTAATTATCCTATTTAGTGAGTTCTCTCCTTTTTAGTCTTAGATCCTTACCATGGCATCTTCTACATTTTTTTGCTTTAAGAGGATTTAAGGCGCCACATCTTCTGCAAACAGTTTTTTCTAGTAGATGATAACGAGCAATTCTACGTTTGAAAGGATCGTCAATAGGCATTTTATTCAGCTTTTCTTTATTTTTAGGTTTTTAAGACTAATTTCTTAAATCTAGAATTTAAGGATAAATTCAAAAACACACAATTCAAAATAAAATTTGCGATTAAATTATGGTAAAATATGATAAAATTAAAATTCTATAGTGAATAGATCTATTCAATAATTAGACAACTATAGTATAGTTGAATTATAATGCCTAGAGAAATATTTGATGAGGAAAAATTTCTAGAGCTTTCGGAGTTTGCAATTCATTGCCGAGTAAAGCGTTTAAAGGACTTAGTTAAATTAAAATTAAGAACAAAGAAAATTCTTTATACATACAAGACAGATCCAGTAACTGCTGAAAGACTTTTAAGAAATATAACATGCGATATCATAGAATTGTAATATTGAATATTCTCTAGCTTTTACTAGTTTTAATGTTATTTTTTTGTTGTTTTTTTTCATAATTCTATGAATATTTTTCATCAAATGGTTTTTTAAAAAGGATAATTATTTATTTTGAGACTTTGATAATGTAAATAAAGTTTAAATCTATGATTTAGGATTATATATTTAGAATTAGATAGACTAAACGATAAATATGATCCAGTCACTTTACATTTTTCAGAGCAAATCAAAGAATTTGCTTTACAATAAAAACTTTCAAAGTGACGAAAAATTAGAGATGTTTAGTTCATTTTTTTCAGCTCTTCAAAGTTTTGTTTCAGAGTTGACCAGTAGTAGTACTGAATCATTAAGCACGATTGAATTGGGTGAATATCTTGTTCTTATCTCGAGAATACCTGAAGTTTCTTCCGATTTAGTAATAATTATTGATAAGGAAGATGTAAAAGAAGCACAGAAAATGATCCCTAAGGTAATTAAGGTTATTACTACTCAAGAAGATTTATTTCTTAACTGGGATTATGAACCTGAGAAACTTGAATCATTCGATTCAGAAGTTGTACAATTGATATTATCTAATAAAAAGCTAATTTCAGAATCTTCTTTAACAGCCAACCAAAGTTCCATATTAAAATCAATTTGGGAACAAAAAGGAGCTCTTTCTGAACAATTAAGGGAAAACTTATTGAGGGAAAGAGAAGAATTTAATGAGAAGTACTTATTAGAGGAAAACTTTGTCAATAAGTATGAAATTTCTAAAAAGTTAATTGAAATCTCCGAAAAGCTGCGAGATGATGAGAAATTCATTAAATATCAAACAGAAGCAAAGTCGCTTAGGGATGAGATCAAGGATCGACGACTTAGGCTACAATATTATCTCGATAGAGTAAGAGAGTCATTAGATCATTCAAAGTATGCGGAAACTTATTCCTACCTATATTCTTTTTGTCTAAAACTTCAGAATTTTGCTAAGCCAGAGGTTATACAAAAATATAAGGGGTACGCAAATGTGTTACTCAATCGAGAAAATGTGGAGAAATCGGAATTTAGAGAGGCTATCAGAGAAATTTCGAAGATCGAAGATGAAATTAACGAATTATTGTCATTAAAGATATAAAATCGATATAGATTGAACATATCAAGGCGTTAATTGAATTAATAGTTCATACCTTTCAAATATTAACACCAGTTGTGTAACATTATTCTTTTTAAAATGCGGATTTAAGAACTATAACATAAAATTAATTAAACATGATAAATAGAGATCAATCACATAGCCTTTACCAAATCTATTTGGTAAAATTTTATTTATTTTAATTTATTCAATCTAAATTAATTACTATGAAAGTTCTTCCTGCTGATAAAACTTGCATTCATTCTGGTTTCTTATGTTCTAATTGTCAGGCTAGACTTGATGCTGGAGAAATATCAGAATTCGAGATTGACCTAGCTAAAGATCTAATAGAATTAGAGGAAGAAAATGAAGATTTCGCTTTCTTAAAGGAACTCTCCTTTTACAAAGCAATCGATTTTGAAGATGTAGTAATAATTGTAGTTGGTAAGAAAGACAAGTTAAGAATGAAAAAAATTTTAATAGATTGGATAAAGGAAACATATGAAATAGACGAGTTAATTTTAATTGAAAATACCAAGAAACCTCGTCCAGTCGTAGAAGCTTTAATTGCACCTTATAAATTAGCCTCTCTAAATGAAATTTTTTTAGCAACAGGAGATATTCAATTTCGGGCAATGCTATGGGAAGAAGATAGAGAAAAGCTATTGTTCACAAAAGAAGAACTTGAAGAATTAATTTTAGAATTAACGGGAAACATTACAAGAGTTGAATTCCAATAATCAATAAGATTTAATTTACCTCTTTCTTAATATTTATTAGATTTACAGTGGAAGAATATAAACAAGTTATTTTAATTCGGACAGATTTAAAAATGGGTACTGGGAAAAAGTGTGTTCAATCATGTCACGCCAGTGTATCTGCTTCAGATTTAATCCGGATACAGAACAAAAGTGTGTGGAAATCTTGGAAGAATTCGGGACAAAAAAAAGTTGTACTGAAAATTAATAATATGGAGCAACTGCAAGACATAGTGAAAAAGTTAGAATCAGATAAATTCCTCTATTTCGTTGTAAAAGACGCAGGTCTTACTCAATTATCTCCCGGGACAACCACTGCAGTGGGAATAGGTCCCGCAAAAACGACAGATATTGATAGAATCACTGGAGATCTAAAATTATTATAATATGAAAAGTAAGGCATCAAGAATTTGCTTGATCGAGAAAATAATTCTTATTCTTTTCAAGATAATAGTGAAAAAGAAGTAGAAAAATTTGTAGGAATTGAAATTTATGCTACTTCCAAAATGGATGGAATCGGTGGTGTATATAAAACCACTTTTAAGGATTTTATTGTTAAAGAAATAGCTGAAAATGGTAAAATCCTAGACATAAAAGCTGACCAATCAAGTTCTAGTTTTTCTGCTGAATTAAAAGATAAATACACTACTTTTAATTTAATAAAAATAAATAAGGATACTTTTGAAGCTGCAAGGAGAATATCAAAAGCTCTCAACATTCCTTATAGGTCCCTATACTATTCTGGATTAAAAGACAAGCAGTCTATTTCTGTTCAAAAATTTTCAGTAAAAGGGGATCATATAGCAAAATTACAAAACTTAAGATTGCGAGATATTTTTATTAGAAATATTCATCCAACAAATAAACCTGTAAAATTAGGAAGCCATCTGGGTAATAATTTTACTATAATTATTAGAAATGTTGAGGATTCGGGAGATCTTGAACAAAGGGTAAAAAATATATTAAAATTTGTTACTCATAATGGTTTCCCAAACTATTTTGGTTTACAGCGATTTGGAAATTTTAGACCAAATTCTCATATCATTGGTCGTTATTTATTGGAGAGGGATTATGAAAGAGCTTTTAATGAATATGTGTTAAAAACATACTCTACTGAATCAAATGAATCGAGAAGTGCCAGAACCGAATTAAGAAATCAGCAAGATTTAGAAAAAGCATATGATAATTTTCCTAAAATCCTTCAATATGAAAGGAAAATGATTCAATATTTAATGAACAATCCAGATAATTTTGAAGGAGCAGTAAATACTTTGCCTAGCGATTTAAAGCGACTTTTAATTAGTTCGTTTCAATCTTACATTTTTAACAAAATGCTTTCCTTAAGAGTAAAAAAGGGATATTCTTTATTCACGCCAGTAGAAGGGGATGTAATTAGTATCCTAGATGATTATAATGGGAATGTCACTCCTGTCAAATATATTTATGGCGGTAACTATGACGAGTATTTGGAAAAGGCTCTAAACGTAAATAGAGCTTTGATAATTTTACCAATTATTGGCACTAATACAAATTTAGATGATTTTCCGCTAATGAAATCAATATACAAGGAAATTATCGAATTAGAGGGAATAAATGAGGATATTTTTCAGCAGGATATAGCGAAAGATATTGCATTTAAGGGTTCTATTAGAGCCATAATTGCAAAACCTACAGACTTAAAATTGAGTAATACTACCGATGATGAATGTAACATAAATAAGAAGAAAATTAGAATTGAATTCTCAATTCAAAAAGGGAGCTATGCAACAATGTTAATAAGAGAACTAATTAAATGACTTTTCATTTTGTCTCATAAAACTTGAATCTTATATGATTTTTGAGTAACTAAACCTAATATGTCAACAAGTTTAATTGCTAAATTATAATTTCCTGGTTTTGTATAAAGATATGGTTTAGAATTTAACATTAATTTTCTATTCTTCGGGGTTCTGCATGAAAACCATGCATTGTTAAAGATCTGATTATTAAAATCATAATCGATTGCCCAAAAATCAATCCAATCTGAAAAAGAGATGATATTTTTTCTAATTTCTCTAGAGATAAACTTCTCATAAGGGTTTTTATAATCAATAAGTTTAACTCTCACCGTTTTCTCACTTTGCTGTATTTCTAAAGAAAATTTCGGAGGTTCTTGAGTTTTGAGAATTTCTTCATTTTTAGTATCTTCTATTAAAAAACCTTCAGGAATAGATTGTTGCGTTCCTTGGCCTTCTACTCCAAGAATTTTAAATGGTTGAAGATTTTTGTCATATTTCTTATTCCAATTAAGGATATCATTACTACTTTTTATTTTAAGAATACGTTTTCTTGAAAGATGAATAGCTTGTCTGTTGTTATCACATCCAATCCAATTTCTTCCCAATTTTTCTGCCACTGCCAGTGTAGTACCAGAACCACAAAAGAAATCTGCTACTAAATCACTAGGATTTGTCGAAGCTAAAATTATTCTCTTCAAAAGACGTTCAGGTTTTTGAGTAGAAAAACCCTGGTATTCACTCGTATTTGCTCGAATGTAAGGGATATCATTCCAAACATCACGAGGAAAGATTCCTTTCTTTTCGACATAGACTTTCCGTGATAATTTTTTTCCATTATGGCTTCCCCCTCGATAATAAAAAACACCACGTTCATCTTCCTTTAAGGCCTTCTTAACGCGATCTGAATATTCCATATATATGTTTGGGTCATTATTAAAAATACAGTCATCTGATTTTGAATAGAAAAGAATAGTATCATATGATCTAATAAAAAAGCGTCTGCTTTTTACTGAAGCAGCAGGATATGCCCATATAATTTCATTTCTAAAGTTGTTAATGCCAAAGATCTCGTCCATTATTAATTTCACATAATGTGAAATATGCCAATCTAAATGGATATAAATAGAGCCATTGTCAGCTAACAAATTTTTCATTACTATTAATCTTTCATATAAAAAGTTCAAATAAGTATCTAAACCCTCTTTCCATTTATCTTTATAAGCTATCTCATCAACAGAATTTCCGTCTTCACCGATCTGGATTTTTAAATTGAAATCTCCTCCTGTTGCGAACGGAGGATCGATATAAATAAGTGTAATTTTATTCTCGAAATTTTTTAAAAGAGAGGTCATAACTACCTTATTTTCTCCCCAAATTAGTTGGTTCTGCCATTTTTCATTCTCATCTGGTTCGGTACCTATAGAAGGATAAATATCAAGAATATGAAAAGGCTCAATCTGATTTGCTTCTAAAAGGAGATTTTTGATTTTATTCTTCCCTTTCCATTTCAAATTTACCATAAATAATAGATAACAACGCAAAAATTATATTTTTACTTTAATTTTAAGAAACATATTCATGGTAATTTAATAGAGATGTTAAGAAAGTGACAGATGATAAACTTGAGGATTGGAGAAAAACCCATTATACAAAAGATATTACTCCAGAATTAAGGGATCACGAGATAATTTTAGGTGGATGGGTTAGAAATTATAGGGACTTAGGAGGATTAAAGTTTATTTCGCTTCAAGATAAGTATGGTGAAAGACAAATAACTCTAAAGAAAGGAGTTGTGACTGATGAAATTTTTGAAAAAACAAAGATAGGATATCAATATTGTCTAATGGTAAAGGGTAAAGTAAAAGTATTCGATACAGCTCCAGGTGGGGTCGAAATCATCCCTTCTGAAATCAAAATTCTAAATAAAACCCCTGAAAAATTACCTATAGATATGACTGGAGAAACTACATCAGAATTGGATCTTAGGCTAACTCATAGGGCATTAGATTTAAGATCTCTTAGAAATCAAGCTATTTTTGAAATCAGAGGGGAATTACTTAGATCTGTTAGAAGATACTTGTTTGAGAGAGATTTTACAGAGATCACGACCCCCAAAATTATTGGCTCTGCTACAGAAGGGGGTACTGAATTATTTCCTATAATGTATTTCGATAAAGAAGCTTTCTTAACACAATCTGCTCAGTTATATAAAGAACAGTTAAGTGGAGTTTATGAACGGGTTTTTGAAATAAGTGATTGTTTTAGAGCTGAACTCAGTCGTACAAAAAGGCATATATGTGAAATATTTACGTTGGACGTAGAGATTGCATTTGTCACTATGGAGGATGTTCTCACATTATTAGAAAATTTGGTATCTCATGTTATTACAGATATAAGAGAAAATAATATGAATGCTTTAAAATATTTAGAAATGGAAAAGACAACAATAACACCAGAAATTCCATTTCCAAGATATAAATATGAAGAGATAATAGATCTAGTTAGCAAATATGGATTTAACATGGAATTTGGTGAAGATATATCTACCGAAGTTTATAGAAAACTAGGTGAAGAATTACCAGATTATTATTATATTACTCATTGGCCAATGTCTCAAAAACCATTCTACATAATGCCTTCTGAAAATCCTAAGTATAGTGAATCGTTTGACTTACAGAAAGGAATGATAGAGTTGACTTCAGGAGGAACTCGAGTCCACAACAAAAAGCAATTAGTAGATGCATTAGAGGCAAAAGGACTTAACTCAAATTCATTTAAGTCTCATTTATCTTCATTTGATTATGGAATGCCCCCTCATGCAGGATTTGGCTTAGGAATCGATCGCTGGCTTACTATCTTATGTGGATTGGATGATATTCGGGAAGCTGTTATGTATCCTCGGACACCTGATCGACTCACTCCTTAATTGGTTTTTGAAAATTTAAAAACAAGATAAATTATGACAGATAAATTTATTCAAGATTATATTAAAGCCGGAAAAGGGGTCATAGAAGCTAAAAAGGTAGCAAAAAAGATTATTCAGCCAGGAAAGTCCTACCTAGAAATAGCCGAAAAAGTTGAAGCCGAAATAATCAAAACTGGATGTGGTTTATCATTCCCGATTAATATGTCATTAAATGAAATTGCTGCTCATTATAGTCCAAATTATAATGATACATCAATTATACCAGAAAGGGGACTTCTGAAGATTGATATTGGTTCACATTTTAATGGATATATTGCAGATTCTGCTTTTACAATTAATCTTGACGAAGATCCCACACTTCAGAATTATATCGATGCAGCAAAAGAAGCAATTGATGCAGCAATTGAACTTTTTAATCCAGGCGTTAAACTCTACGAATTAGGTGAAGTTATCGCTCAAAAAATATTAAATCGGGGATTACGGCCAATAATAAATTTAGGAGGTCATGAATTACAAAAATACAATTTACATGCAGGTCCTTTTATTCCTAACTATAAAGACGTGAAGCATGATCAAGTAATCAAACCTGGAGATGCTTATGCTTGTGAACCCTTCGCAACTTCTGGGATGGGAGAAGTTAAAAATGGGGATTATTCCTTAATTTTTCGATTAAGGAAAAAAGCTAAAAAAAACGTTACTTATGAAGAAAGAGCATTAATGGGTAAAATAAAGAAAAGCTTCAGAAATTTGCCTTTTTCTCCTCGGTGGATAAAAAACCAAAATATGCTTCCTAAAGAAAAAATAAATAGAACAATCAACTTATTCTTAGGTAAGAATATTTTAAGTGAATATCCAATATTAATAGAAAAAAAAGAAGCTCCTGTAGCTCAAGAAGAGCATACTATTGTATTAGATATGGAAGGTAATAAAATTGTTACCACAAAAGAATAAATATAAGGATGGTATTATATCAATAATTCTGTGCGCTGGAAAAGGAACAAGAATCAGTGATTTTGACCAAAATCTGCCAAAACCATTAATAAAGATTGATGAAAAGCCAATATTATTTCATTTAATTTTTAACCTCATTAGGTCAAATATTACATCAATAATCATTATAACAGGGCATCTGAATGAAGAGATCGAGAAATATATTTTAAAATTTAAAGAAGAAAATGAATCCTTACGAGATAAAATTACCCTAATAAATGCCAAACCCGATTATAAGAAGGGACCCTTATATTCTTTCTTATCAATTACTCGTGGAGATAATCTTCTTCATAAAGATAAGATATATGTTGTTTTACCAGGAGATACATACTTTGAATTCGAGTTATTCGATGTAATTATGAAGATTGTTCAAGAAAATTTCACTTCAATTATGGATAATTCATTAATATTTTATCAAATTTTTGAGGAAGCTGCTCTAAGAAACACTTTAAGTGCTAGTAAAGTAATTTCAGTAATCAAAACTAGAAAAGAGAAGTCGAGAGAACTACTCGAAGAAATTCAAACAAAATATATAAGCGAAATAAAAAATCAACAAATTATTCAACAAATTATTCCTATTTTTGCCTTTAATTATGATACAATTTTGAAATTGATTGAAGCAGAAAAATTAATGAAAGTATCCACGATTAGAGAAGTACTTAATTATATCTTAAAAAGGGGGTGGATTATAAATGCTATGGCTCTCCAATCAAATTATCAATTTTATGATATTGATACAAAATCAGACCTACTGAAATTACAAAAAAGAGAGAGGAACAATAGGCGCTCCGATTATTCAGAGAAAAATTGATTCATTGGGTAAAAATCCCGTGAAACAATTATGTAATCAAAGCTCCTATTAATTACAAAATAGAATCTGAAACTATGAGTCTTATTGTTTAAATGTCATGAGTATCTCGATTGAACACATATTAATCAGAACTCAAGTAAAAAATGCTCCTTAGTTTCATTTAAAAATTGATTAAGTTGCTCCAAAGTGCTGGTTTTAAGCAATGCTTTTTAGAGGTAATCGTAACAACTATTTTAATAGAATAATTGATAATAGCACTACAGGAACATAAAAAAACTCACTATTATTAGATGGATTTGAAGGTAATTTTAAAAATCTTCAGTATCGAAAAAAAAAATTTTATCGTTTTTAAGGAATCAATAGGTTACAAATCATTAACTCGGTGTATGAACCGTTTTAATGTATCTAATTCCAATGCAAGAGAGACCTATTATCCTCTCTAATTAGATTTATGATAAAAGAAGTATTTAAATCTTATTATTAAAACAAATAATAATTTACTGGAATTCTTCCACAACTTATTATAAAGTTAATTTAAAATAATATAAATATCAGTAATTACATTATTTATAAAAAATGAATATTGATACTGGTATAATCCCAATAAAAATTGAATTATTTGGTATTGGGATATTAGAAGGGCAAATCATTAGATATATTACACCGTTGACAGCAGATGCAATTTTAGATAAGATGCCATTTAATATGAGAGGGCGATTTAGTTTTGGCTCTAAGAAATACTGGACACTCCCCGGAATGGGTATATTCAAAGGTCCAAATAAGAAGTCCATTAAAGATGTCGAAAAAGGAGATATAATTTATAATCCGAAAACTGATGAATTAATTATTATCGTAGAAACTCTCCAAATGCCTAATAAAATCAATAAGATTGGAAAAGTGAATTCAAATCTTGATCTAATCTTGAAAGCCAACAATGGATTGAATACGAAAATATCAAAGAAAACCTAAACTATGGTAGTTTCTAAGAAGCTTGCAGGTGTTTTTATCTTTTTCTATATAGCTATTTTTATTTATATTCTTCTTTTTCTTTTTGTACCTGACATTCAAAATGCTATAATTCAGTCAAGAGAGAATCTGACCTTCTTAACAGAGGGTTCTAATTATCTTTGGGCATTGTTAATCTCTTTTGGGATT
Organism: Candidatus Thorarchaeota archaeon; assembly: GCA_048882645.1. Taxonomy (GTDB): domain Archaea; phylum Asgardarchaeota; class Lokiarchaeia; order Sigyniarchaeales; family SOKP01; genus Loki-b32. The sequence continues at coordinate 86,582 of JBHLRJ010000001.1, read as the reverse complement.
TGTTTTTTGGGATCTGCTTCGATTGGGTTTCCAATTCCCTTTCCTTTCGTATTGTTTTCTCTTTCAAATTCAATATTTCTTAAGTATTCAACTATTGGATTGAGTTTAACCCAAATTCTGCAATCTGGTTCCTTTTGGGTTCAAATTCTCGGTCTTGCAATTATAGGTGGATTAGGTAGTGCGTTAGGGGAATCATCTGGATATGTTGTGGGTTTTAGTACAAAGAAGATAGCCCAAGAGCGAAAATCAAAAACTATTGAAAATGTGGATGGATTTGGGAAACTGATTCTTGAAAATGGAAAACGTACACCCCTCCTTATTTTCCTGTTTGCTTTAACACCTCTTCCAGATGATCTACTATTTCTCCCTCTAGGGATGATAAAATATCCTTTCTGGAAAAGTATTATTCCTGGATGGTTAGGTAAGAACTTTACGACGCTCTTTTATTGTTGTTGGCCGATATTTGTGGCTCTTGGGTTTTCTGCTCAGGGAATTAAATCCGATAATATTTCGAGCATAATAACTGAGGCAATCCTATTACTTGCAACAATCACCGTAATGTTTTTTATTTTAAGCTTTGATTGGAAAAAATACCTTGAGAAAAGAAAGCAGAAAAAACTGAAGAAAAACTAATAATTAATCATCGTTCTTCAAACAATTTTTACACACAAAAACAACTTTTCTTTTCTTTTTTGAATTTTCATCATAATATATACGCTTATAAATAAAATTATTACAAAGTGCACAAACCTCATTTGTACGAGCTTCGTCCAATAGTGGACCTAAATGCTTAAAATTAGACATTTTATACTACGTAAATGATTTCGTTTGGAGCGTAATTTCAATATTTGAAATGATATCTATCTTACTTTTATTATCTTTCTTTTTTTTTTCATTATACCTATGATTCCTTCTATGAATAAAAGGACGGCTTCCAAGAGATATATTGCCGATTTCTAGCCTTGGGTACATACGATTTTTTAAAATCTCAGCAACTTCTACTGCTGTACTTATCTCTTCTCCTTCTCCCTTTATTAACAGTGATTTTTTACCACCAGAAAATGCAAATATCGCGTCTTTAATAGATTTCTCTTTATCACTTCGTTTTCTAATAATAATAGTGGTGTCATTAACCATGAAAGAACCTCTTTCGAGAAAAAAATAATTCACTTAAAAAGAAGTTATGTTACTAATAAAATCTTCTCAATATTAATGTTTTCATAAATTTTTAAAGTATAATTAATAGATGTAATTATTCTTCTCTTAAAAATCTTCTAAATTTAATTCAGCTCGGGTATTTAAATTATCTAATATTCTGTAATATTCTGAACTCCTTTCTTCAAAATATTCAACAATCTTTCTTTCATTGGTGTCTAAATAAAAGAATAAAGGGCTGATTATCTCTATTCGTGCTGAGAAATCATCCATTAATTTTTCATACCACTCATTTGGTTTTTTGAGGATATTTTGTATTTTCTTTACTAATTTTTCTTTTCTAATTTCATATTGTTCCTTTTCTCCCTGTTCAATTAATTGATCTAATTCATCATACGCTTCCGATATTGTGCTTTCAATTTTTTCTCTGAATTTTGGTATTCGATATGATTTTTCAAAAAATTCCGGATCCCATTCATATAAAAATCTTTCGTCCTCTTCGGCTTCCTCCTCATTATCAGTTACTTTGATTTCTTCTTTTTGGACCAAAATTAATCCGAAGTTTCTCTGAAGTTGGGCAAGTGCTTTTTTCCGAAGTATCTCCTCAATATATTCAAGTTCTTTTAAAACTTTATCCATATTATTATTTATTTCTTTTATTACTTCTTCAGCCTTTTTCACCATTTCCGATTCTTTTAATTCATAGCTCAACTCTATTAGGTCATACGCGGAAGAAAGACCACGGTTTGGATTTTTTAATCTGACTCCTGCAATCCCTAAGTAATTCGAACTCGATTTCGTTTCACAGTGATCGAAAATTAATCCTACAGCATAAGGATTCGGGATCTGATATCCTAATTGAGTCATACAATCTATTGGAGAGAAAAAAAATCCATGACGAGAAAAACCCGGATGTGTATGCCACCAACCAATTATAAAATCATTTTTCTCGTCTTGAACAGATCTCTCATATATAGAGGCATCTATTTGAGCCATATCAACATATTGTTTACTTTCATATTTAACTCCAGCCCTATCGCCAACAACCATAGGAATGGCATCCTTAATTACAACTTTTGATTCTTTTTCAATTGATCCTATTAAAATTCCATAAACCTCGCGCCATTTACTCTCATTGATGTTGTCATTGGCATATCTAATAGCATAACCCACGATTCGTTTATATGCTTTTAATGTTACTAAAACCGGTGTGTCAAAAGGATCAATATTTTTCTTCTTCATTTTTTTGTAGGTGATGCCCTTATCCTATATTTTTAAAAACTAAATTTCTTTTTCTATATAGAATCTAAACAAATTCTAGATATTTAAATTATAATCAATGCAATTTTTTAAAAATTTATAGGATGACAAAATTAAAGAAGAAACGAATTCTAACGATCACAGGATTACCGGGTTCAGGTAAAACTTCGGCAATAGAAGCAATAAGAGATCTTGGTGTTATAGTTACGATGGGTGATGTTGTTAGAAATGAAGCGAAAAAAAGGAATTTGAAATTAAATGGAGAAAATTTAGGAAGAGTAGCAAAAGAATTACGTGTAATCGGAGGACAAGATATTATTGCTAAGAAATGTGTCGAACTCATTAAAGATTTAGAGGGAGATATTATATTTGTGGATGGAGTAAGATCTCTTTCAGAAGTAAACATTTTTAGAAAATACTGGAAATTTCCAATAATTGCTATAGTTGTTAATGAGGAAATAAGATTCCAAAGACTTTTTGAAAGGGCAAGAAGTGATGATCCCAAGAGCTTAGATGAATTACGAGAAAGAGATAAAAGAGAACTAGAATTTGGGTTAGATCAAGTACTTGAAGAAGCGGATTATAGAATATTAAATAATTCAACTCTTGAAGATTTAAAAAATAAAACTAGGGATTTAGTTCTTAAAATTATAAAAGAGTATTGAACAGTTATATAATCTTATTTTAAATAATCCGCAATAATCTTTGCTAATGTTACTTTAGCTACTTCATTATCAATTGAGTCTGATCCAATTATTTCGTCTGCACCTGCTTTCAATATCCGGAACTTAGCTTGTTCTAATAATAATGCATGAGTTGCAACTGCAAATACCTTATTAGCTCCACTTTTTTTTGCTAATTTTATTGCTGAAGCCATTGTCCCTCCTGTAGCAATGATATCATCTGCTATAACAACATCTTTTCCTTTCAAGGTTAGTGAACCTGTCATTTTGATTTCACCTGTTTTAACATCTCTATCCTTCTCAAAAACTTCTACAGGGACATTATCTCCAAAATGTTTAGCAAAAGCTTTTGACCTCGCAATCGCCCCTTTATCTGGTGATACAACAACTATATCTTTTGCACCCTTAGATATTATATAATCAGCTAAAACTTTCATGGAATCAATGTTAACTGCTTTACAAGAACACCAATTGAGAACTTCTGGTGCATGGATATCAACAACATACAACTCATCTATTCCAAATGAATTGATAATATTAAATATAACACTCGCAAACTGACTTTCCCCAGGTCTAAAAACTTTATCTTGCCGAGCATAAGCAAGATATGGAGTTACAACGATAATTCTTGCAGCACCCATACGTTTTATTGAATCAATCATCATAAGAAGTTCCATAAATCGACTATTCTGATTACCATTAAAACTAGGACCTGTAGATTGAATTATTATAATTTCCTTGTCAGCAATAATAGTCTCATTTTCAATATTTATTCTTAAGTAATTTTCTCCATCTGGGAACAGTTTCGTTTCAGTATTCAGTACTTCAATCCCTAATTCTTGAGCAACCCTTACCCCAAGAATTTGGGAGGATGGACCTGCTATTAAAATTTTTTCCACTATGACTTCACCATTATATAATAAATCATTTTAATTTTTCTTTTTTTCTATTTTTACAACCTTCTTAAAAATTTTAGGGAATAGTTGAAAATTTCTTCTCTATGGCCTGAAAAAGTATGCCCTCCAGTATCAAATTCGATTGCATTTTCACTATTTAATCCTAGATGTTCTTTTATTTGAATAAAGTTTTCAAAAGGGACAGTATCATCATCTTTACAATGTGCAATCATAATTCTCTCATTATTCCTCGACTCTTTTTTTAGGAAATGTTTTGGGCTAATTTTATATATTAAATCTTCACCTTCATAGTCTTCTATAGATTGATATCTTCCTTGAACTGTACGATAATCATATCTTGTGCTAAGGGCAATCAGAATTTTCGCTCGCTCATCTATAAATCCATGAGTAAGTATAATTGCTCCCCCTAAACTCCTTCCAAACAATGCAATTTTATTATCTAAAAGTCTCTCCCTTTGGGTCTTAATTATCCATTCCATTACAATATGAATATCTGAAAATATTTGTGGGATCATTTGAAACCACTTAGATCCAGTCTGTTTTTGTGTCTCGCCATGACCACGGTAGTCATAAGAAAGCACATAGTATCCACCATCAGCAAATTTTTCAGAAAAAAATTTTACGAGATAACTTTCTCTGTGATTCATAAAACCAGCAAGATTAATAATCCACTTAGCCTTAGAAGGTGTATTTGAAGATGAATAGATTGACCCTTTAAGAGCTATGTTGTCTGATAATATAGGAATATCTATATTCTCAATATTTATATCTATCATCATAAACTTTAATTTAATTTTCTAGATTTATATTTTTTAATTGCACTTCTTAGAGTTTCAATAGCCAAATCTAAACAATGTTCCTCATTCTTGGGCAAACCTGTTAGTGCTTTTTCTATATCTTCACCTTTGATCTTTTCGGCAAATTCAATAGAATGACCTTTGATTAAAATTGTAGTTTGACTCCCTGTCGCAATCATTACACCACAACCATCAGTAATGAAATTAGCTTTAATGATAATGTTTCCCTCAATCTTTAAATATAATCCAAGAAAATATCCTTTAGATCCTCCATAGCGTTCTTCAGAAACTGTTATTTCTTCTTTTGGAGGTTTTCCCCAATTTTCAGAATTATAACATAAATTAACTATTCTCTCGTTGTGATTATTTATTTCAATTTCATTTATTTCTTTTTGAAGCTTATTAACAAATTCATCAAAATTGTTTGACATAATAATTCTTTTAAAAGTTTATTCTTGGTGTTTTTTTAAAACATGAGTATCTAATCCGGCAAAATCTTCAGATGATTTTTGGTATCTTTTTAAGATTTCAATAATTTTTTTATTTAATTCATAATGTTCAGCGGGACATGTTGTTGTATCTAAATAATCATTACCACGGCAAATTGTTTCAGTATTTTCTGTTACTTTAATAAGCTCTGTTGCGATTATTCCATTGATGTAAATTAAATCTGCTAGCATATTTTTAATATACAATAAAATTGCAATTTGTTCAGACATAAAATTGAAAAGGTTGCTTAAAATAAAAAATTAAATTTTTATTTATCTATAATTTCTTTAGGTAAATTCGAAATTGATTTTATTTCTTAAACCCCGGTGAGAGATCTTAGACTTAAAAGATTTTAAGGACGGTCTGACAAGCCTTGCATTGATTGTTCTTCTCTTTTCATTAACTTTTCTAATTGGTTCGATTGTTTTAAAGCCATATCTCGGGTCTACAGCCCAAAAAAGAGATCTTATTATTGTTTTATGTTCTATTAATCTTGGTTTTTGTATTTATTATTTATGGGAAGTATCAAATTTAGAAAGAACTTTTAAATTAGAGAATAAGAATATTATTAAATTTGGGAAAAGAATTGGGGGAGTTACACTTATTTATGTTCCACATAATGCTGCTTTTAGCTTACTTCTTTTTAGAGATTTACACAACTTGGAAATAATAATGGTCATATTAATTCTCATTTTAGAATCAACATTGATTGTCCTTTCATTAAAAGAGGTTTATGATTTAGTATTTCTAGAAGAAACACGTAGAAATTTTGAAATAGAAGAAAATCGGAAAAAATACATAGAAAAAGAAAAAGAGCCTTTACCAGGGAACGAGTTTAAATTTTGAGTTATTTTTTAGCAATTTTTCCTATTGCTGATTCAATCATCTTCAATTTAGTGGAGTATTTCTCCATAAGTTCAGCATATTTTTCCACATCAATTTCATTATTTTCTTTTAACAATTTTAATTCATTTAGTGTTCGTACAACACCAGCTTTCTGATCTATTAACTTCTCTTTCTTACTATAAGGTATTTTTTCTTCTAATTTCTTTCTTTGATATCCTTTAAATCTTTTAATGTTTAAATCTTTCGGCACAAATTTAGTTAAATAGATAATATTTTTTGGTACAAAAGGAGCCAAATTTTCAGGTATAATTATTATTGGTTCTGGATCCTGTATTTTTTTGATTTCTTCATAGCTCAATTCTTCATATTCGCTTTCCTTAAGATTTTCTTCAACTATTGACAAATTTAATTTAATGTTTTCTTTTTCTTCGTTAGTTAAGGTAAGAGTTTTAAGCATTTCATCCCAAATTTCTTTAGCTTTTTCATAGTACCAAATTGCTTTTTGATGTAGTTTTTTTACTTTTTCTTTATTTATATTGGTAATTGAGGATTCAACAGAAGCTTTAGCTTTAAGGAAACACGCTTTTCCCATATCATAATGAAATTGAGCCCGAATTTGTTGCTTCTTTTTTTCACCATGTTGCTTCAAATAAAACAACCTTTTTGACAATAGACTAAGCCCCGCATATAACTTTGAAGCAAAATAGATATTGTTATTTGTTTCTTCATGTAATGCTCCTATGCTTTGAGCAAGAATTCTAGCTTCTTCTGAATTTAATTCTAAATTTTCTGAACTAAGAATATTTCCCATATCTTTTTGGAATATGGCTGCAGCACTAAAATAGGCAGAGGTTTTATAAATCTTGCTACATTCTGTCATAGCTATTATTGCATTTTCCCAATCTTTTTCTTCCTCATATTTCTCAGAAAGTTGAGAATATGCCTTAGCCATAATCCAAAGTACACGAGCACATTCAAACATAATATCTTGAATATCTATCTCTCTATTCGCCAAGAAATCTTGAAAGGAGGGTGTAATATCTAAATCCTTTAAAATTTCAAAGTGATTTTCTTTTTGATAGTTTTTATTCAAGATCTTAGTATATTCTAATATAAGATTTAGATCATCTAGACTAAAATATTCATCATCTTTTTCTAAAGCATTTTCAATATGCTTTATCTTGAAATGCAGATATCTAATTCTTTGCTGCATTTCTTCTGTAAAAAAAGTCATTACTACATTCACGCAGTTTTTGTTAAATTTGAGTTAATTAAAGTTATTTAACCATCATTTTAAAACTAATCTATAATAATATTTTTATAAAGTGATATTCTAATTCTGAATAGAGAGAGTATAACTTTACATGAAAAAAGAAAGAATTCTTATTTTTGAATTTGCCTCAGGAGGAGGTTTTAGTCAAGTTAACATCCCGATATCTCTTTTATGTGAAGGTTTTGGGATGTTAAACTCAATTATCACCGATTTCAAACTACTAGATTTTGAAATTTTTACTTTATTAGATTTTAGAATTTTTGATTTATCGAAGTTTTTACTAGCAGATAATATAGTCCAGATAAATAACAATGAAGATTATCTCAGAAAATTCAAAATTTCTCTTGAAAAATGCAATTATGTGTTTATTATTGCGCCTGAATCATCAAATATTTTATATATGTTAACCAAATTTGTTAAAAAGTTTGATAAGATTCTTCTAAGCATTAATTTAGAAGGTATTGTAGTGGGATCTTCAAAACTAAATAATTATCAATTTTTTAAATCATATAAAATAAGAACACCTAAAGCCTATAAAATTCCCTTGAATGGTGGAAGATTAGATCAGGATTTTATTTTTCAAAAATTTGATAAATTAAAAAGTCCAGTCGTGATAAAGCCCGAAGATGGCGTTGGAGCAGAATCGATTTATTATTTTGAAACACATGATCAAATTTTGAAGTTTTTTCATGAATATAAAAACATATTAAATGACAATCGAACTTATATTATTCAAGAATTTATTGATGGGAGTGATTTAAGCGCTTCATTAATAGGTTTCACCAATATTATAAATTCTCATATTAGTTTTCCCCTGATTTTAAGCATAAATTCTCAAGATATTAATCTTCAAAATCATAATTATAAATCTGAATATTATGGGGGATATACACCTGTAAAAAATCATAAAGAAATTACCTTAGAGTTAGAACTAATGTTTAAAAAAATCGACTTCTCAGCATTTAGAGGCTATTTTGGTATGGATTTTATTCATAAAGAAAAATCAGAGTACCATTTTATAGAAATTAATCCAAGATTAACAACTTCATATATAGGATTAAGAAATGTAATTAACCATAATCCAGCAAAACTAATTTTAGATTCAACCCTAGGTAGCTTAGAATCTCCGGATGTGAAACATTTGAAATTCTCTCTTTTCTCAAGAATGGAGTTTTGTTATAATGAATCAGAAATTAACAATGAGGATATGAAGCAATATTTGAATAAACTTGTAAGAAAGATCCCTGAATTTATCACTCCTCCAATATTGATGGGAGGATCTAACCAATTTACGAGTTTTATAGCAACCAAAACAGACAATTTGCTCTCATCTAGAATAAGGGTGGAAGAAATTATAAAATCAATGAAGAGTCTTAATTTTGAGATTCTTAGATAAATGTGAGTAATATAATCGTAAACCCACTATAATTTATAAGTAATGATATAATCAAACAATTTTCTATTTTAATTCCTTTCTTGACACTCATACTATAGGATAATAACCATAATGACCAAACTTGAAAAAGGATCATTAAAATATTGTCAATTAGGCTAATGATATTTATACTTAATAACTCTGTATATTGAAAAACTAAGTGGATGATAAGATAAAAAAGCATTGGAAACTGAATTATTGCAAAAGATAAAAAGAATTTAAGAGAATTTTCCTTCTTCCTATAAAAGACACGAGAGATGATTTCAATAATTATAAAAAAAACTAAAAAATTCAAAATAAAACTTAAGTTAACTAAGATTTGAAAAAAAGTATCTAAACTATTCCTATTTATATCAATGAAAAATAACAAGAAGGAAGCAAAATTATTTAATATACAAAATAATGTGCCAAAAACCAATATACCAATTGATATTAAGATCGTAAATATCTTATCTGACTCATTGAATAATATGAGACGTTTAGTTGTTATTATCATGAACTTTCTTAAAATAGCAGATTTAAATTCTCTCTCTGGTGCTTTAATTGTTTCAATGTTTTCTTTCAAAGAATTATAAGCATAAATTCCTAATTCTTTTAGATAATATTTTTTATCTGCCCTTTGTTCTATTAAATCTGAAAGTGTCTCTAAATGATGGTATATTGTACCAGTGCTCACCCCAAGTTCTTTTTTGAGGTGTGTAAAGGAAGAGAATTCATTGTCACCAATAATTTTTATCATTTTTCTACGGATTTCATGACCTAAAGCATAATAGAAACTTGATTCTGCGTCTTGGTTTTCTTCATTTACTCTCCCGTTATTTTGTTTCCTACTAATTGTTTATAAACCTCGAAATTATCTTTCTACTATACTCAACACATATATTATATTAATGATAATAAAAATAAATCCAAAAATTCCTAAATACAAACCAATATTTGCATTTGGAAGAAACTCGATTTCTTGAGCAATATGGTGAATAAAAAAGAAAATTTGAAATCCTAATCCAATGAAAGAGATGATAACTGATTTGATTCTGAATTTCGAATTAACAATAACTAGTATATTTGCTATCAAGCAAATAAATCCGCTTATTAAAGGAAAGAGAAATAGATAGGAATTTGTATCCCCTGTAGTAAAAAAGATTGTATATAGTTCAATTAAATTATACTCTGAAAACCATGGAAAAAATTCTGATAAGATTACTAGTATCGGGCCAATTAGCCCAAGAAGTAAAGGAACAAGTAATTTTTTAAATTCCATCAATTATCAATTCGCATTATATTTTTGAAAAACTATAAAAATTCAAAAAGAATAATATTAAAATAAATTTTGAAAATATTAATTTTTGTTAGATAATCAATTACCAATCAAATTATTAAATAAGTGAGTAAAATGTCCCGGATTGATTCAGTCACAGAAACAGAATCACCACCTCTCTTTAATTACTTGAAACAAGAAATTCCTCTTGAAGATATTAAAGATTATGCTTCTCCCAGACGTATCAAATCAATTGATTTTGTGAAGGGATTTGCGATCGTTTTTATTATATTAGCTCATACTGCTAGTGGTTGGCTAGATGGCGAATCTAGATATTTATATGGGATTCTTTTTACTCTATTAGATATACTTGGTCCCTCATTGTTTGTTTTCCTTTCAGCTTTGAGTGTAATTTTCAGCATTAAAAGAAAAGAAGGGATTCTTCCCCAAAAAATTATTAGGAATCGAATTTTTACTCGGGGAATTGTAATGATCGTAATCGGAATGATAACTAATATAGTGATTATTGAAGGAGGCAGGCTTAAGATTGCGATCTGGGGCTGGAATATAATTACTTTTATTGGGTTTTCTCAAATATTCGCTTTTTATATCTTGAAATTAAGTAAAACTCAACGTATTATAATCGGTTTATTAATTATCCTTTTTTCACCCGTTTTAAGAGATCTCCTTTATCTTGGAACAGAACAAGGTAATGTTCTATTTATTATTCTCCATTACATTATAACTTCTCCAACTCCTCATTTAACTCTTTTGCCATGGGTTTCGATAAGTTTTATCTCAACTATATTTGGGGAATATATTTTTGAGGCAATGAATAAAGGAACCGATGATGCTTACGTAGGTTTGTTTCGAATATTTTTCATATGGGGATTATTATTTATTTTAATAGGAATATTCTTTATTTTTCCTGTGGGGCTAAATATTACTAACTGGCAACCAGGGTGGGCACTCCAAACCCCTATAGAAGATGGTGGTGCAATAATATCCTCTGAATACCCCCATATAAGGTTATTAACACTTGCAAATGATCAAAGTATGTTTGTTATCCCTGGAATGCCTACTTTTTTAATTCGAGGAACAAGTGCTAATATGTTTTATAATCAAGGTGCTGCTCTATTTATTATCTCGATATTCTTCTATTTTATTGACATAAAGAATAAATCAACTAATGTAGTTAGAATGTTGATATACTATGGTAAAGTTTCATTAAGTTTATTCTTAATTCATTTTTTATTTATCCCCTTATTTGTTGATCAATTTAACATTCCATTATTTCTAGTAGTCGGTCTTTCTTATGTTGGCTTCATGGGGCTTTTTATGTATATTTGGATGGAATATGCTAAAGGTGTTGGCTCACCAGAATGGCTTATGATACAAATTGGTAGAGTTGGTCAAAAATCAGGAGAAGCGGTTAAGAAAACTTCTAAAAAGGTGTACAATAAGATTAAAAGGGAAAGAGTGAAAAAAATGGAAGAATTTATGAAAAAACTGTCAAAAAACGAGGATAATACCTAATCCTCTTGTACATCTCAATATTTTTTAATATTAAATAATTATTTTATATCTAATCACATAAAAGGAGCAAATTGAGAATTATTTATGAATAACACTCAGAAATTTTTCCTAATAGCATTTTTCGTTAATGGATTTTACCTAGTTCTTACGTTTATCTTCTTTTATTTTTTAGATAGTTTTTTAATGAGTGCTGATAATAATGACTTCTTAACTTTTTATAATGCAGGTAATATCGTTATAACAGATTTACCAAATTTATATGATGCTTCCCTTTATTTATTTCCCTTTAGATATTTTCCTCTGGCTGCTTATTTCTTTACACCCTTTTCAGTATTAGGAGTAGAATTAGGTTATTTTGTATTTCAAATCTTCAATTTTTTCCTAAATTTTCTAAATATTTATTTAATGTTTAAAATCATTCAAGTCTATAAAAAGATTAGCTCAAATGTAAATATTGACTATAGCTTAAATAATTTTAAAGACATATTCTACAAGATAGAAAATAAATCTGTGCTTCATCAAAATGCTCTATTTTTAATAATGCTCCCACAATTTATGAATTATTTTTTAGGCCAGATCAACATTCTTGTTTGCTTTTTCGTTCTCGCTTCGCTTTTTTACTTTTTAAACGGAGGTAATCGAAACAATTTTCTTGGAGGGTGTTTATTAGGACTAGGAATACTAATTAAACCTACTTTAATACTTATATTACCATTTATCCTTTTGATAAGTTACAATAGAGCATCTAAAAAGTTAACATTTCACTTCAAACAGTCAGTAATTAGATTATGTGGTCCTATTATATTAATCGGGTTTTCAGGAATCTTTTTCATAGTATATCCTGAAATGTTAAATGGTTTTATTGAAGTAAACCTTGCCGGTAAATATACATATCAAGTTGGTGGAGATTTAGAAATTAATCCCTCCTTCAGTCTTACGAGAGTTATATTAATCGTATTTGACTTGGTTAATTTAGATGTCAATAATATCTTGGTCTTTAGTATTATTATTCTTATATCCTTTCTCCCCTTATATTTACTGTTTATTTCTTCAACAGATAATACAAATAAGTTAATTTATGGATATTTATCAGCAATTACTATTACACTCTTGGTATATTTCGATTCTTGGCCCCATCATATTGTTGTATTGGCTCCCTTCTTGATCTTTTTTCTTTTATTAAATAAGAATTTTAGGTTGTATGCATTTTTTAAATATCTCCATTATTTGTTCGCTATATTACTCGTGGCTTTTTGGGGGATCTTTTATCTCACATATCAAATTGTCCCTTTTAATATCGGTGGACTTATATTAATAATCTTACTTTATTATACTCTAATAACTTTTTATAGACAAAGATAATGTGAGTCTCATGAGTTTTAAATCATATAAAAATTAAATTAATCTCAATCCTTTTAGTTGATTTTATGGATAGTATTCAAAACGTAGAATTAGCTTCCCTACTTATTGATATTAGATCCCTAAATCGAATGTTTTGAGCTTTAAGAAAAAATTTCTACTGACATAGATTTTACAATAAAATATATAAATATTTAATTAGGAGATTAGATTTTTCTTTTTTAATTTCAATATTGAAAACTATAAACTAGGAGATGTTCAAAGATGTCAAATACCAAAAATGATATCCAAAGTTCAGAAACACAGTACTTGAACAATTATTTCGAAGAAAATGTCTCTGGCAAGGGGATAAGAGATTCAAAAAAAAGAATTGCCTCTATCGATTTCGTTAAAGGTCTTGCCATGATATTTATTATTTTAGCTCATGCTGCTTTTGCTTGGTTTGATAGCGATTGGAGGTATATATATGGGTTGGTATTCGCATTTTTAGATATTTTAGGTCCGACTCTATTTGTTTTCCTCTCAGCTCTTAGTGTCGTTTTTAGTATTAAAAGAAAGAAAGATACAGTTTCTGATAAATCTATTCGAAATCGGGTATTTATGAGAGGTTTTGTTATAATTATAATTGGAATATTATTTAATCCATTATCACTTCAAACCTCCGGTGTAGCATACCCCTTTCCCTTGAATCTTTGGGGATGGAATGTGCTCATGTTTATAGGATTTTCCCAGATTTTATCTTACTATTCACTGAAATTCAGTAAATTTACACGTGCAGTTTTAGGTATTTTTATAATATTTATCTCACCGTTTATTAGAGAACTACTCTATGTTTTTAAGGATGATAATGTAGGAATTTGGATCTTACATTTTATAATAACATCACCACTTCCACAAGTTCCTATTCTTCCATTTTTATCTACATGTTTTCTATCTACGATTTTTGGTGAATTACTCTATGAAGCAATGATTTCAGGAACGGCTGAAGCATATAAAAACCTTTTTAAAACTTTTATGAGATGGGGAGCGGTCTTGGTTATAATTGGTTTAGCTCTAGGTCTAAGGTTAATAAATGTGGCACCAGATGATAATTATATTTACATACCTTTTCTATCAAATTATGTGGTGAAATCAGAATATCTGCATATTGATTTACTAAGAATTGCAAATCAACAACAAGGATTGCCCGTCCAGCTTAGAACTGTGTTTCCAGGGATGTTCGATTTCATGGTAAGAGGTACAGCTTCGAATATGTTATACAACCTTGGAGCTGCTTTACTTATAATTGGAGTTTCTTTTTATTATATTGATATTAAAAAAAGGAATACTGATGTCATAAAAATGGTGAATTTTTATGGTAAAACTAGTCTTTCATTGTTTCTAATTCAATATTTATTCCTCCCTCTTTATCTTGGTTCTTTTTCAATTATGTTTTACCCTATCATGTTCTGTGGTTATGCTGCCCTTTTAGGATTTCTGATGTATATTTGGTCAAAGTATTTTGATGGAGTTGGGAGTCCCGAGTGGCTAATGAGTCAACTTGGGAAGAAGGGAAAAAAAACGAAATAAATCTCCCAAAAAACAGTTAATAACTCCAATAAGGCAAATGACATGGATTATTCGTTCAAGATAGATTAATAGTTTGAAAAAGCCTAACTTGGTAATCTAACATTTTTTCTCTTTGTAAATATATAAATATCTTTGAAGAATAATATGAAATAATAATAAATGAATTTATTATTACTAAATTTATTAGATCTCTATCATAATAAATTAATATAAATTCTAATTTTTAAGGATATAAATTGAATATATGTTTATGGTAAGGAGTTGAAAGATGTCAGGGAAAGGGCAATATAAATTCAAAATAACTCTTTTTGGACCTGGAGGTGTAGGAAAAACAAGTCTTTTACTACGCTACATTAAAGATTATTTTAGTGATGATTTAAAAAAAACTATTGGCAGTAATTTCCTTATCAAAGATGTAGACATTGGTGGGAAGAATGTACGTCTTTTACTTTGGGATATAGGAGGACAACCTCAATTTCATAAACTCCGTACAATCTATTTTAAGGGAAGTAATGGTGCTCTTGGCGTATTTGATTTATCATCTAGTCAAACACTATTAAAGATTCCTGGATGGATAAGTTCAATTAAAAAAACTGTAAAAAAAGCTATTCCTATGATTCTCCTTGGAAATAAAGTAGATTTAGAACGAGAAGTTGATCGAGAAGAAGCTGAAGATTCGGCTAAAAGACTAAACTGTGAATATATGGAGACCTCAGCAAAAACCGGAGAAAATGTAGAAAAAGCGTTTGAACTCATTGCGAAAGCATGTTTAGAAGATGCTGGGGAGCTTTAATGTATATTACACTTATTTACTATTACAGAATCTGTAAGTTCTTGAACTCTTTAATTAAATCTTCTTTGTTAGTAAATTTTATTCCATATATCCCAAATTCTTTAGCAGATCGAATATTATTAAGTCCATCATCAATATAAACGATTTCTTCAGGCTTACAACCTGATTTTTTAATTGCAATTTCGAAGATCTTAGGATTAGGTTTGATCAAATGGATTTCGTGAGAGAGGATCAATTCATCAAAATAGTCAATAAAATCCCACTTTTTATTCATGATATACTTCCAATGACTAGAATTTACATTAGATAATGCAATTAGTTTATATTTATTAGTATTTCGCAAATGTCGGATTAACTCAATAATCTCAAGATTAATATCTGAAATAATGCTATTGAAGGCATCGAAAAAATCCAATTGATTCACCATACAAACTTGGAGGAGATCACAAGCGAGTTGATAAAATTCACTATCAGTCATATTTCCTTGATGATATATGTCCGATTGGCGAAAAAACTCTAAAATAATTGGAGTTTGAGGTTTATTTAAAGGAGATTGAGTGATTATCTTATTATAGAAATTGGAAAAATCCAAATCAATAACTACTCCCCCTAAATCAAAGATAATTACTTTAGTTGTCATTAGATGCAATATTAAAATTCTTATTTAATTCATTTTCTGAACGATATTCTCGTTGAAAACCTTCTAAATGGTATTGGTAATTTGTACTTAGGGAAATTTCTAGTATCATCTTCGAGAAATACTAGTAATTTTTCCAGCTTTACATTATTTAGTTGTTTAGAAGTTTGCTTTTTTGGTTCAAAAGGTTGTCCAATCATTCTTTTTCTTATAGAGATAGTTTGATTTTCTTGTTCTTTTTTACCTATAATAATTGTATAAGGGATCCAATCTAGTTCTGATTGCCTGATTTTTTTACCCACCGTTTCTTCCCGATCATCGAAGTCTGCCCTAAAGGACTCACGATTGATGATACTTAATAACTTTTCCCCATACTCATTCTGGTCATCACTTACGGTAATTATTCTAACTTGTATTGGTGATAACCATGTTTTAAAACCCGGAACAATTTTATCCTTATTTCGGACCGCAGATTCGATCAAGCCCCATAACACTCTTTCTAAACCTCCCGTAGGAGAATTATGAAGAATGATGGGATATTTTACTTGACCATCAGTATCTTTGAATGAAATATTATATTTCTGTCTCTCCTTGCCATCAGTATCGATCATGGATTCTAATGAACTTTCAACATCTATTTGGTTAGTAGCCAATGTTGAGCTCCTATTTTGGGCTGAAAGTACATTCCTTTCAAATTTTAATACGTAATAATAATATCTCTCCTCCCATAATTCTATCAAAGCTGGTGATCGCTCTGATTTTATCAAATCAATTATCCAATCTTCATTATTCTCCCAAAATTCTACTGTGGCACGAAAAATACTATATGAGTTTATACCTAAATCTTTTTCTAAATCTCTAATTAGCTTATATTGTTTTTTGAACTCATCAATAGAGGATTCTAAATTTTTGCACATCGTGTGCATATCTGGCATGATAAAACCCCGTAACCTTCTTAATCCTGATAACTCTCCTTCTTGTTCTCTCCTGAAATCATATTGCTCATATTCATATGCTTTTAATGGAAAGTAGTGAGGTTTTAAATTCATTTGGGAGAATAAATCGAATAAAAGAAAATCACTAGCATATCTTAATATGAATCTATCTTTTCCAGATTCAAGCCAATAACTTCTTGCCGGAAACCGGGCAGTTTGAGCTGTCAATTTCTTATTTTTCACATTATACATGATTGGAGTATCAATAAGGATTGCACCATAGTCTATTATCCTATCTTCAACGAAATTTTTAATTAAGTTTTTCATAATAACTCCTTTTGTATACCATCTAAAATTCCCAGCATCGGTATTTGGATCAAAATCAACCAATTCAAATTCTTTCATTACTTTTATGTGAACAGGTTCAACTGCCTTGTCAACTATTCTTGAACCTAATTCAGATTTTAGGAAAAATTTGAAATCTTCATCTTTTATCTCTTCTGGGGTGATAACTTTTTGATCCTTATCAAATTCTAACCTAATACTCTTTCCTGCAGGTGTAATTACTTTAAATACAGAATTTTTAATCTGTTCCTCAGGTTTAATAGCTAATTTAACATCTCGATACATCTCGGCTAATTCATGACCTAAACAGTTAATTTTAAACGACTTATACCACCCAAAAGGAGAAAATCTAGCTTCTACACCTTTTTCCTCCAAAAATCTGACTATTTTTGGGCATACGTCCATCGCACTTACCTCATTACTAAGAAATTTACTTAAATGTGCCCAAGGGTATACTAAGACTTTATCAACTTGATAATAATCCCTATCTTTAATCAGTTCTAATTCTTTCCTTGGCTTTCCCTTTATTTCACCTTTTTCTACTTTTTTATTAAATATCCTTATTTCTTCATTTTTTTGTCTAATTTGCTCAGGAAACCCCGTAATTTGTAAGATGGCTACTTCAATCTCTTCCGCAGCTTGCTTTGCTATCAAATCAGTATCATAAGTGTCTTGATCTTCAACTGATACGTAACACACCAATACAAGGCCTTCCATTTTTATATAATCCTCTGCAAACTCTTGTGGATTACTGGTTGCTTCTTTATTCTTAGTGACTTCAACATCTTGAGAGTGAATTAATAAGATTTTCATGTTAAATCCTTTTGTTTAGTATTTAACTAATACATTATAATAAATTCTAAATACTTTTCTTACTTTTGATATATAATTATATACAGAATTCAAAATAATTGTTTCTAGATTTTTTCTCTATAATAATGAATCTTAAAAAAGCATTTTCAGAGATTTCAAAATTACTGGAGCTCCTCTATCATGATAGAGAAGAAATTTTACATTTGTCTCGAGATATTGTACGAGATTGTAGCATTGGTATAAAAAATATACATAGGAAAGAATTTGATAAATTTCACGAAAAATTAAATCTAATAAAAAATCATCATGAGAATTTAGTTAAATTAATAGAAAAAAATCGGGGATTTTTTTCTAAATATCTGAAGACCCCAGAACAAGAAATGACAGAGTTAATTGCTTTTTATTCAATAATAAATAATAAAGATATCCCTTCACCATCTGAATTGGGGATTGATCCTTTAAACTTTGCATTAGGTTTGGCAGATGTAGTTGGTGAGTTAAGAAGATATGCTTTAGATAATATAAGGAAATCTCAAACCAAAGAGCTGAACATAATATTGGAAAACATGGATGAGATTTACACAAATCTTTTTTCTATCGACTACCCGATTGGTGTAACCCAAGAATTAAGACATAAAGTTGATGTAGCAAGAAATATAATTGAAAAAACAAGGGGAGATGTTTCTTTAGCAATTCAGATGGATGACTTGAAGAAGTGTTTTGAAAACGAAAGGAAGGATCATTAAATCTATAAAATAATGAAGTAAAATGAATCAAAAAAAAAGGGTATTGGTCGCAGGCACATTTGATCTTATTCATGCAGGTCACATTTATCTTATCAATGAAGCTGCGAAATTAGGAGATGTTTATGTTGTCGTAGCTACTGACAAAAATCGGGAGATATTTTCTGGAGAACGCCCAGTTCTTTCCCAAGAACAAAGATTGGAAGTTATATGCAACTTGAAAAATGTTAAAGACGCACGATTAGGAAGAAGTGATAATGATACTCTTAAAACAGTTCAAGAAATCAACCCAGATATCATTCTACTAGGACCAGATCAGAAATATAGCATAGAGATATTAAAGAAAGGACTTAAAGAAAAAGGATTAAATCATATTGAAGTGAAAAGACTCAAAACATACTATGATAAGTATGAACTCCATAGTTCAAGTTTAATAAAAAAAAAAATTATTAATGGATATAAGGAGAATAGTTCGAAAAAAACTGAAAATGGAAGAGAATGAAGATATTACCCCTGATAACTATGCAAATTGGTTTGCATTGTACCATCTTTGCCAAAATATAGGTAGTCAAAAAGCTATTCATATTAGCAGTGTTGAATTTGGCAAAGTACTTAATTTATCTCAACAAACAGCATCCAGAAGGATTAATCAGTTGGAAGATATCGGGTGGATTCAGAGAAGGATAGTTGGAAAAGAACAGATAATTCGAATTACGAAGGAAGGAGCTGATGTGCTTCTTACTATGTATAAAAACTTAAAACAAATCCTTGAAGAAATTTTAATAGTTGGAGAAGTTACAGAAGGAATGGGAGAGGGAGGTTATTATATTAGAATTAAGGAGTATTATGAACAATTTTGTGAAAAATTGGGATTTGATCCTTGGTATGGAACATTAAATCTCCAAATGAGTGATCTTAACAAACAACTTTTAGATGAAAACTTAAAGAATCGTATTCCTGTCAGAATTAATGGATTTGAAAAGGAAGAAGAAGAATACGGAAAACGAACCTATGGTTCAGTGGATTGTTATAAGTGTAAAGTATCTCGTATAGATGACCAAAAAAAGAAACTAAATGCAGCCATATTGAGGATTAAAAGAACACACCACAAGAAAAATATTGTTGAGATCATCGCTGCCCCTTACTTAAGAGACGAGTTAGATTTAAAGGATGGGGACAGAATTAGAATCGAATTTAATAAAAACTAAACCGGAGAAAAACTTTATTTGTTCAAATTATTGTCTTTACTTTTTATTCGGTAATAGATACGTATCATTCTAAATAAATATGTTCCTACAACTAACCATAAATAGATAAATAAGAGTTCCTTCATGAATCCAAAAAAGAATGCAAACATCATTGAGATAAATAAATAGAACAATCTTTCTGATCTTGCCATAAGCCCTATGTCATAGTCTCCTTTGAAGAATACCTCTGCTCGCGCCCTACTATAGCTGATCAATATCGAACTGAAGAACGATATGAAAATTATCAATTTCATATCAATCAAATTCCAAAGGAATTGATCTTTATTATATATACCCAATCCTAAAAATATGAAAAACTCAGATACTCTATCCATGAATGAATCAAAAAGGCCTCCAAATTTTGTCGATTTATTTGTTAATCGAGCAATTGCTCCATCACATCCATCCATTATTCCTGTAATAACCACAAAAATGGAAAAGCATAAAAGGTTTTGAAAAAAAGCTAAGGAGATAAAACATAAGACTGAAAAACAAAGCATAATAACTGTTGCTAAATTTGGTGTGACTTTAATCTTAATTAAGCCTTTTGCTATTATAGTTACCAAAGGTCTAAAAAAATATCGTACTCTAAATTTCGAAGCCATTCTTTTTACGGTTTTATAGGTTAAATTAAAATATATTTAGCATTATAAAATAACATAGTTTTTTTAGTTTGATAATTTTAAATATATAAATAAATCATTTAAACAAGAAAGGGATTGAAAATCTTTGAAACTACGTCTAATTTTGAAAACTAAAACCAAAAAAAATAAAGTTGTTAATCTTAAAATCAATATTCCTCCAAGTAAGCATATAGGTTTTATCAACTTTATAAACCTAGCCTTAGATCAAGCTTTTCCCATAGAATTATCATTTGAAAAAATATCTAAAACTGGAGAACGCGAAGAGAGCAAAATTCAAGGACAATTTAAGCTACAAGGTAAAAAAGATTCACAATTATATGAGTTAGAGGAGGAAATTCAAGAAGCTGACCGTAAAAGAAAAAAAGTGCAGCAAAAAAGAAAACAAAAATAATTTTTAACACTAATTCCTCTATTAAGAATATAATAATTACCCCAAATTCCGCCATCAAAGTTAGAACATAATGATGAAAAAGGTCACAGTACAGGTTCCTGGTCGAATTTGTCTAATGGGAGATAAGGTTGACCTGTTAGGTAAACCTGTTATCGGAATGGCTATAAATCTGATGATGACGATAAAATATCGAGAAAGACAGGATAAAATTATTGAATTTTATAGTCATAATACAAAAGAAAAGATAAAATTTAAGATTGGTGAGTCACCTCCTCGGAATGTTGATTTAGCATATTGGAGTGTTTTGTATGAAAGGTTAAAAGAACATATCAAAAAGGGATTTATTCTTGAAGTCGCTTCAGATATACCTATTGGAGCGGGATTATCCACTTCAGCGGCTTTGTCTATTGGCTTTATTAAAGCATTAAATCAAGCACTCGAACTAAAATTTTCAAACATAGAAATTGCTGAATTAGCATATTTAGGAGAGAATCATGACTTAGGCATTCAATGTGGAAGATTAGATCAGTATACAGAAGTATTTGGTGGTATTGTATTCATTCATACTGGAGAAACTCCGAGTGTGGAGCATTTAGATGTAGGTAACCTACCGATAGTAGTTGGGGATTCTAAGGAAGAACGAAAAGCATTCCTGATTTTAAATAGAGTTAAAAAACAACTCAAAGAGAAAGATCCAACAACTTTGAAAGCCTTTTATATCATAGAAAATTGTGTGTATGAAGGTAGGGAAGCTTTATTAAAAGCAGATTATGAAAGGCTAGGGCATCTAATGAATATTCAACAAGAACAAGAAGCTATAATTAAAGCTGATACAAAAAAGATTGTCTCATTATGCAATGCTGCAAAGGATGCAGGAGCATTAGGTGCTAAACAAATGGGTGCTGGAGGGGGTGGGTGTATAGTAGCGATAGCACCTGGCAAAAAAGAAGAAGTTGCTAACGCTATTAATGAAGCTGGTGGGAGGGCTTGGAAATTTGACATATATCGTTATTAATTTTCAACCAAATGATATTATTCCCATTTTGATAAGATTTTTGCAAATACTATAGACCTTGTTGGGGTCAATCTGTAATTCTTCAGTTATTTCGATAATTGTTTTTTTTCCATCTATTTTTTCATATATCATACACGAAGTTTCACCCGTTAAATAATGTTTTGGGTTGATCTTTTGAGATGTGGTGATGGCTGGTATGTATTCATAATATTCTGGTGTCGTTTCAACTGGTTCAGGCTCTTCAATTAATTCCAGC
This sequence comes from Candidatus Thorarchaeota archaeon, assembly GCA_048882645.1. Taxonomy (GTDB): domain Archaea; phylum Asgardarchaeota; class Lokiarchaeia; order Sigyniarchaeales; family SOKP01; genus Loki-b32. The sequence goes on along the minus strand of JBHLRJ010000001.1, from coordinate 64,186 downwards.
TCATTATCAGCTTCATCCTCAAAGCTCTTTAACCACTCAACTACTTTACCATTATAATTTTCATCATAAAATTTTTTTTCTTCTTCGGCATATTTCCTTATATCATCTTCAAATGGCTTGAAAAAAGTCAATCTCCCATTCCAATTCTCAATTTCATCAATGCTGTATCTTTGGAAAAATTTTTTAGAAATCCTTTTTAGGAAATCTTCCACATTTTTCTTTTCAGTTTTATCATCAAAAGACGCCAGATAAATTAAATTTGGGACACGTGCATCCCTTAAGAATGATAATTTTAAATCATTGTTAGAAAGTTTTAATTCACTGATGGCACCTAAATCCTCAAATGAATCTGAAAATGAATCCAAAGCAGAAAAAAAACCAGATATCATAATGAGGTTATCTTCTTGAGTAAAAATATTATTAGGATTAGAAGAATCTGTAAAGTTGCTGGATAATAACGGTAATCCATCTTTAATAATAAGAAGGTCGCAAATCATCAAACTCAGGAGATTATCTCATATATGTTTAATACTGCTAGAAATGCTTAATCCGAATTAATATTATCTACGAAATTGGAAAAAAAAAGAATTATAATACTTCTGTGATACCAGAATAATATAGTTATTCATAAAAAAATGATTCGTATAAGAGCTCCTGGAAGGATATGCTTATTTGGAGAACACCAAGATTATTTAAACTATCCTACAATTTCGATGGCAATTTCAAAGTATATTTACCTTGAGGCAAAAAGACTGGATTTACCCAAATTTATAATAAATCTTCCAGATGTCGATGAACGTCTCGAAATTCAATTGAATAATAAAGAGATACATTATTTTTCAAAACGAGATTATCTTAGAAGTTCATATAATCAATTCATTCGAAAAGGATTTAAGTTCTCAAAAGGTTATATAATCAAAATCACCGGAGATATTCCAATAAGTGCGGGAGCCGCGAGTTCTTCTGCATTAGTAATCGCATGGTTATATTTTTTATCTTTAATAAATGATACTAAATCAGGAATTGAACTAAAAAGTCTAGCTTTAGAAGGCTACAATTCAGAAGTAAATGAATTTGGTGAAGCTGGGGGCATGATGGACCATTTTACTTCTACTTATGGTTATATTAACTTCTTAGAATCAGAAAAAATTGATGCACATGTTATGAATTTAAAAAATAAATTTGAAGGATTTGTTTTGGGTAATTCATTTGAGAAGAAAGATACAGTCGAAGACATTTTCAAAGTAAAGAAGATTTCAATTAAAGCTTTTAAAATTATTAATAAAGTCATGCCAAATTTTGATCGATTTTCCTCCACTTTTGAAGAAATAGAACAATTTTTACCTAATCTTGAAAATAAATATCGAAAGAAAATTATTGGAAATATAATTAACCGGGATATAACACTAATGGCAAAAAATTTGATTTTCGATCAATGGATTCCTCCTATCAAACCAAAATTGCAGGTAAAAGATCTTTTTTATCAAAAATTAGGTACTCTACTAAATAAACATCATGAACAGTTAAGAGACAATATTGAAATATCAACACAAAAGATTGATAATATAATAACAGATTGCTTAGAAGCAGGAGCTTATGGTGCAAAAATAAATGGTTCTGGTTTTGGAGGAACTATGTTTGCACTTTCTCCCGGTAATGAACAAGCACTTAAAGATTCTATTGAAAAAAATGATGCTAAAGCATATGTAATTAAAACTAGTAATGGAGTTGAGCTTTACTGAAAGCAATTGTTTTATGCGCAGGTTATGGTAAACGTTTAAAACCCTATACTGATGTTTATCAGAAATCTATGATTCCAATTCATGGAAAACCCTTGTTAGAGTATATCATAAACGGATTGATATTTGCAGGTTTGAAAAAAGTAATTCTTGTTGTCGGTTATCTCAAAGAGCAAGTATTAGACTACTTTCAAGGGGGAACAAAATGGGGAATCCAGATAGAATATGTCGAACAGGATGTAATTAACGGTACAGGAGGTGCTGTTTTATTATGTGAAGATTTAATAAAGGATCACCACTTTTTCTTAACGTGGGGCGACATTTTGGTTCCATATAAGATTTATAAAGAAATTATTGAGATCCATAAGAGAGAAAATAAAGATTATTTATTAATTGCTAATTATTCTAAGGATCCATTTAGGGGAGGGGCAATACAATCCATAAACAATCACCTGATAGATATAATTGAAAAACCAAAGCAAGGAGAATCAAAATCCAATCTTAACAATTGTGGGATCCTTATTTTAGCCAAGGAGATTTTTAATATTTTAAAAATATTAAAACCCACTGAAAGAGGTGAGGTCGAACTTACTGATGCAATACAATATGGTATTAAGGAAAAGAATTGGAAATTTAGAGTTATTAAAATGGCAAGAGATCAATTCAGAGGAGATTTTGGGGATAAAGATGTTTATGAACAATTAAAAATAGATTCTTCATGGCTAAAAGAACTTACCTCTTGATATTTGTACTTGTATTAAAAATTTTAAAGATTGGACTCTTGAAGCTATAATAAAATTCTTTTATACTTTACAATATACTAACTTAAACTATTAAAAAATATTGATAAAAATGAGTGAAGATAAGTATAAAAACAGATATTATTATAAAGAATCTTATGAAGCTGCTATTGGAACTTTTGCTACTGGAGCAGTATTTCTTTTTGTGGCAATTTTATCATTGTTCTTCCTAGCATTTAATGTTCAATTTATAGGGCTTGCCCATTGGGGTTATTGGTTATTCATCCCTGCATTCTTTATCTTTATAGGAGGATTTCAACAACTTTATAGAAATGCAAAATATAAACAAGTTGTTAAAAACGCCCTTGCTCAGAGGAATTTTGAAGGAACACATAAGCTTGAACACATTGCATTAGAAATTGGTATGCGACCCAAGGATATCTTACGAGTATTAATTGACTTACGAAATAAAGGAATTGTTCAATATAGTTTTAATTCCGAAACGGGAGAAATTATATTGGGCAAAGGGATTACATATTCTCAAGCACCTGAATACATTGCTCCTGCTAAAAAATTAGAAGCTCCTTTGCCTTCTGAAAATAAGAATTATTGTGTTTATTGTGGTCATAAAATAGAAGCCAAAGGAAATTTTTGTCCTAATTGTGGATCTAAGCTTTAAATAACTTTTTTCTTACTCTTTTTTTTCCTTTTTAACAAAATTTTTTACCATTGGTACATTTCAAAATATATAATTTTGGAGTTTTAATTATAGGTGACTTATTTTTACAAGAAGCAACAAACAAAACACAGATTTTTTATTGGAGCAAGAACTAAGAAATCAAAATATTCCTTTCGAAAGAACAAACATCCCCTTTAATAGATTATTTAATCCCCGTGCGGTTGTGGTAGTTGGTGTTAGTAAGGGAAAGAATTGGGGTGGAACGCACTATTTGGAAACATTCAGGGAGTATAATTTCCCTAATCCTGTGTATCCCGTTAATTCAAAATATGAAGGCGAGGAAATTCATGGCTACAAGGTATACGGTTCAATTTCTTCTTTACCAAATGATCCACCCATCGACCTAGGAATCATTGCAGTTCCTGCTAAAATCACACCACAAATAGTAGATGAATTAGGGCAAAAGGGAGTGCTTTTTGCGCATATTTTCTCAAGTGGATTTTCAGAACTGGGAGAGGAAGGAAAGAAACTTGAAAAAGAGCTTATAAATAAAGCTTCAAAAAGACATATTCGGATTCTTGGTCCTAATTGTATGGGGCTTTATAATCCAAAAGGACGAATTGCTTTCACTCACCGACTTCCATTAGAAGCGGGGAATGTTGCTTTTATAAGTCAATCGGGGGGATTAGCCAATAGGCATGCATTTGCAGGAACTGAACATGGTTATAAATTCTCAAAAATTATTTCTCTAGGTAATCAGATTGATCTGGATCTCATTGATTTCCTGAGATACTTTAAGAATGATCCAAAAACTAAAATAATTTCTATGTACATTGAGAATTTAAAGAAAGGAGGAAATGAATTTTTTAAGCTGCTAAAAGAAACTACTAAGGAGAAAATTGTCATTATATGGAAAGGTGGAAAATTAGAGGGGGGTCATAGTGCTGTAATGAGTCATACTGGAGGTTTGGCAGGAAACATAAAACTTTGGAAATCAATGGCACGTCAAACAGGTGCTATTCTTGTTAATAATTTTAAAGAATTAATAGATATGATCCAAACGTGTCTATCCTATAAAATCCCTGAAACTCTTGGTGCTGCTTTGATTACTGGTGGGGGCGGTCCAGCGGTAGAAATGACGGATGAGTGTGAAGCTTATGGTCTAAAAGTACCAAGAATAACAGAAAAAGCACAAAAATCGATAAATGAATTTGTACCTGAAATTAATTCTAATTTATCAAATCCATTAGAATTTGGTGCTAATGGTGGTTATGAAAACATGGTTAAGACTATGAAAGTAATTGATAAGGAACCACACATTTCTACTATAATGATTACAATAAATCCCGAATGGCACATTTTTCGAGAATTTAATATGGGGGAAGTAGTTAGAAGTTTTGCTAACTCTATTTCACCTCAATCAAATAAAAACCTTATTAGTATATATAACTCCTCTAGGCCACAAAAAGAATCAATAGACAAAATAGACGAGTTCTATATAAGAACAAGAGAAAACGGGATAGTTGTATATGATTCTGTATCCGCAGCAGCTAAGTGTATTTATCATCTATGGAGCTATGGAAACTATTTAAAAAATCATGGATTTAAAGTTACGCTCAATTAATTTAAATCTATTTTCGACCCTTTCTATATGTTTAAGAAAAAAAAGGAATTTATTTATTCAACAGATAATATTTTTTCTTTCTTTTCCTGGTGTAGCTTACTAGCATCTTCAGTTATCCTGTCATATTTTTGCTTATTAATCGGAAAGAAAATCATTGAAATTATACCAAGTACTAAAAATATGGTTGGAAAAATGAACATTAAGCTACGCAAACCAAACACATTCTTTGTTGCTATTGATGAGGGATCAAATATCGCCCAATCTGTCCCGATAAATACAAGTGCTATTGTTATATAAATAAATACATTAGTTAACTTCACGATGAAACCATTTATACCATAGAATCCCGCTTCTCTTCTAATTCCAGTAATTAACTCATCTTCATCTATTATTGCTGATATTGTAACATCCCTGACAATTAAAACGCCTGCTAAACCGAATCCCCAGACTATCAAAGTAATAAAACCTCCTAATTTGTTTGATATGAACATGAACGGTGATAATGTCACAATAAATACTGCTAATGCTAAAATATAAGACTTTTTAGCCCCAAGTTTGTTAATTATAATTCTCCAAAAAAACATGAAAATTATAGCTGCTATAAATCCAGATCCAAGCATTAAAGATTGTATAAAAGCTTCTTCAACTCCCAAAACAAAATCACCATATAGTGGAAAGACGGTAGGCAACATACCGAATGAATACCAGAGAGCAAAATTACCAACTAAATAGAATCTAAATGATTTATTTCTAAATGTGTACTTCAGAGATTTTAGGAAAGAAGGTGCTTTTTCAGGATCCCTAGAAAATTCAACTCTTTCTTTTATTCCGAATATTATAAAAATGAATCCTGATGCATTACATATTATTGAAATTACTACTGCAGCAATCCCATATTCAGAAAAATATTGTGGATCATCAAATTGGGGGATAAAAAGACCTGGTAAAATAAACGCAATCAATAAAGAGATAACTTGAAAGATTTGGATTGAAGTGTTTGCTTTTGTTCGTTGTTTTAAATCTCGAAACATTTCCGGAAACAACGATGTCTGATTTAATGAGTACATTGTATAAAATAGCTCCCAAATAATAATTATAATAAGAAAATAGAAGAAAGTGACGAGGGTATTGCCTTTAGGAGGAGTCCAAAGCAATACATTTACAAATAGTAGGGGAACAAGCCCAGCTATAATGAATGGTTTTCGACGACCCCACTTAGAGCTTGTTTTATCAGAAATGGCTCCGAGAATCGGATCATTTATAGCATTCCACACACTCCATATCATAAAGGCGATTGTAATCAACGCAACGTTTAATTGGACGACTGAATAATAAAAAGTGAAAATTAAAAATGTAAAAAATTGTAAGAAAATAACATCCGTAAAACCGGCAAAACTATATAGAATTGCTTTTTTTAGAGAATGTTCCTTTTCTATGTTGTTTTTTTCTTGATTCATGATCTGTCAAGTATGGGATATGTGAAATAATATTAATTCGTTATATGGCTTTATAAATGATCTTTTTTGTCAAATCTGTGTAAATTCCAAATCTTTTGAGATATAATAAGACCCTTCTCTCAATATCTAAATTTGTCGAATTTCCACTAAACTAATAGAGGCTTTTATTTTAAATATGCAATTGCTGCAATATATGTCAAATCAAAAATTTCTCTGAGTTGGCAGATAATTTCTAAAGGCTTTGTAAATAACACATATTCTGAAATATACGAAGAAAAGAGTTCAAGTGTTACAAAATCCGAAAACTTAAATTATAAAAATAACTCAAGAACGAATAGAAATTTGATTTCCGATCTTGTTTCAGACTTGTTCAATAATATTGATTCTAAAGAATCTTTTGATTATATTTCAGAATTGTTAATTAATTCTTTAAATAATTATAAAAAAACATATTCTTTTGAAGTTAATTTAAATACTCCAGAAACCAGGCCTAAGGACATTTTAAATAAGAAAGTTGACGATCTTTATTCAAATAGATTTGGAGGAGAAGCAGATTATTTAGCCATATCAAATGACATTCAATCTATATTAACTAATTGTCCAGATTTAAGTACAAGTCAAAAGTTGGATTATTGTAATAGCCAAAGATACTTTATAAAAATGTATTTAAGAAATATAATGTTAAAATTAAAAAATCAATGACATCTTCTTAAACCGTCCTAAATTTTTAATCTTAGAATAAAAATAAAAAAAAAGAGAAGTTAAATTTAGGTTTTTAAGCCCAGATATTCCCATATAGAAAAAGTCATCATCACTACTCTAACTGCTCCAATAGCCACAGGTATAGTAAGAATTGAATCTAGAGCCCCACTTAAAACAAATATGATAAATCCGATCGCCATATATATAAATTTCTTTCTTAATATGCCAGTTGTTTGTTTTGCCTTAATTATAGAACCTATTCCTAAGAAAATGAGGGCAGAAACTAAGAATATAGCAACTAATATAAAAGTGGGATGGGAATTATTAAAACTAGCATCAATTAAACCATTTGGAATTAGAGGATCTACTCTAATATGATCAAATGATTGCCAAGGACTGAACCAAAGAAAAAGTTCAAATACTACCCCTAATACTAAGAATACTCCCACTAATACCCATTTCAATTTTGGCATTAGAAGTTCTCCACCCAAATACATTGCAAACAAGAGTGCTGGCGCAACCCAAGAATAACTTAGAAGAACATAAATTTGAGGAGGGAAAATGTTATGATCTGTGATAAGTTTTACGAAAAAGTCGACTGTTGGCCCAAGCCATAAGAAACCAACAAAAAACATAAGTATACCCGCAACGGAGAGAAGTTTAGCTTTTAATTTTATCGATTTATAAAAACTTAATAATCCAAAGATAGCGCAAAAGAATATTATACCAAATGCAGTCAATCCATCTAACCAACCTTGCCAAGCGACAGTCATTCGATTATTCCACCTTTTTTATGAAGATATCTTTCTCAATTTAAAATTATATATTTAATTATAGTTATTCTATTTATAATTATATTTTTTGGAGTAATAAAGAACATCAATTTTTCTTAGAGATAATTAAATTCTTCTATAAAAATATGTAGAGATTTGTTTATTTGGGACATATATATTATGGTTTAGCTTTAACTCTAATTCTAAAATCTGATTAAATATTTTTAGTGGGTACAGGTGAGAAATAAAAATTGTTCCTATTTTTGCTGTAACAATTACATGTTTAAGATATTTCTGCATTGTAGGTAAAGAATAGAGATAAACATAATTATGGTTTGTTAAATCGTATGTGTAAAAATCTCCATTATAAATTTTGATTTTTCTTAAATTCTTTCTGCTAAGCTTTTTATCTTGCTTCAGAGATTTTATAGTTTCTTTAGTTTCTTTTACAAGGTTTGGATCAATTTCTATACCGATTGAACGTATTCCATAATTTTGTGCAGAATAAATTACTACCTTTCCGTTTCCAGAACCTAAATCTATGAAACTTTGTTTTGAGGATCTTTGCAATCTAAACTTCCTTTCTAATAATCTGAATATTTCTGCTAAAACATTATCATCTGTTTCTAGAAAAGGTAAATCTATTTGAGAAAGGAATCTCTCATAATTCTTATAGCGCATTGTCAAAACTTGAATCTTTCAATGCTTAGGTATACATAAAGGGTAAATAAATTTTATGGTATATTTATAAGGTTTCTTCCATATGCGTTGCTTTAACCTCTTCAATAAATTCATATGATTGATGTCGAAAATACGTATTGTATAATTTTGCATAATACCCATTATTCTGAAGAAGGGTTTCATGATTACCTTCCTCAACTATTTTTCCATGATCGAGTACAATTATTCGATCGACATGTCTTACAGTAGTAAGTCTGTGAGCTATGACTATAGTAGTGCGTCCTTGCATAACTCTTTCCATTGCTTCTTGAATTTGTAATTCTGTAAAGGGATCAACTGATGCAGTTGCTTCATCTAATATTAAAATTGATGGGTTTTGCAATAAAACCCTTGCGAATACAATTAACTGACGTTGTCCCATTGATAAGACTTTTCCCCTTTCTAGGATAAACGTTTCAATCCCATTATCAAGATGTTGAACCCATTCCATACCACCGGATTGTTCAAGTGCCCATATTACATCTTCTCTCGTTGCTTCTGGTGACCCATATTTAACATTGTTTTCTATTGTTTCGGCCCAGAGAAATGGAACTTGGGGTATAAAACCAACAGATCTTCTAAATTCTGAAAGTGAAATATCTCGTATGCTATGATTATCTATACGAACATCTCCAGATTGGAATTCATATAAACGCAATAATATCTTGGTTAAGCTTGATTTTCCTGCACCTGTATGTCCTACTATTGCAACAGTTTCTCCTGGTTGAATTTCTAAGTTGAAATCCTCGAATACTGGATGTCCTGATACATATTCGAATCTTAGATTTTCAAACTCTATTTTTCCTTTTATTGGGTCTAAAACATAGTTGCCTTGTTTAATATAAGATTGAGAATCTTGAAGAGCAAAAATTCTTTCTGCAGCGGCTAAACCTTCTTGAAATTGAGGCCAAAAGCTCGCAATTTGAAGTAAAGGTGCAAATAATATTAACGAGCTTTGGAGAAACAGAAAAATTACTGAACCATTTAGCTCTTCTTGGATCATAAAATTACCCCCAAAAAAGATAAGTAAAGCATATAATACAGCTATAAGGAAATCTAAGCTCGGAAATAGAATAGTCAAATATAAAGCTCTACTCATATTCACTTTATAAGATTGTTTATTTATTGCCTCAAAATTATCGAATTGACTGGATTCTTGACGAAAACTTTTTATTATTTGAATTCCTGACATAGTTTCTTGAACAAATGCATTCACTTGTGCCAAAGAACGCTGACCATACATAGATTTTCTTCGTGACACTTTACGAAAAGAAAGAGTAAATGCGAATACTATTGGAACCATTATCATAAAAACTCCTGTTAATATAGGACTTAAAATGATCATAGGGATTATTACAATTATTAACATTAAAAATGAGGCAATTAAATCCGTAAACATAGTAATTGAACCCCCAAATTTCTGTCCATCTGAATTTATTCGACTTACTATTTTCCCAGTTGGATAATTATCAAAAAAAGAGAGATCTTGTTCAAGAACTCTTAAATTGGTTTGCCTACGTAAATGGTAACATACATCATACACCATTCGATTTTTAGTACGCTGATTTATATAGTTAAATATGTATCCTAACGAATTTATGACAAAGGTGATAATAATAAACAATATTAAAATGAATGAATCTGAATTCATTTCGAGGTGATTGATGATTTGAGTCATTAAAAAAGGAGTTAATCCAGAAGTTACTGATGATAGAACAAGGAAGATAATTACAATTATCATTGAACGTTTATAAGGTTTAAATAATTTTATAACTCTTGAAAATAATTCCCTATCTGAATAGATTCTATCATATCCCTCTTCTTCTAATCCAAAATATCCCATTCTTCTTGCCATCTAAATTAATCCACTCCTAACAGTTCATTTAGCGTTTTATCAAAACGTTTGAGAAAGATTTTCTGATATTCTTTTGAATTTTTTAGTAAATATTCATGCGATCCTTTATTAACAACTTCTCCTTGGTTTAATACTAGGATTAAGTCAGCCCATCTTATCTGAGAAAGTCTATGAGTAATAATAAAGGTAGTTCTTCCTTTTAAAATTTTAAATATGGCTTTTTGGATTCTTTCTTCTGTTTCCGAATCTATTGCGGAGCTTGAATCATCTAAAATTAATATTTTTGGCTCTGTAAGAAAAGCACGAGCAATCGCAACTCGTTGGCGTTCACCTCCACTTAGTTGTACTCCTCTTTCTCCTACTTCTGTCTGGTACATATCCGGTAAATCTTCTATAAATTGATGAGCTTGTGCTTCTCGAGCAACTGCTATTACTTGTTCCTCAGATGTTTCTCTTCCAAATGAAATGTTATCGAAAAGTGAATCTGAAAAGATAAAGATATCCTGTTCAATGTATGCAATTTGATCTCGTAGAGATTGCAATGAATAGTTTCTAACATCAATTCCATCTATTAAAATTCGACCATTATCAACATCATAAAGGCGTGATATCAACTTTGTAAGGGTAGTTTTGCCAGATCCAGTCGTTCCGACTATTGCGACAGTTTGACCTTTAGAAACTTCAAAATTAATTTTGTTTAGGACTTTATTTTGAGTTCCAGGATAAGAGAAAGTAACGTTTTCAAATTTAATTGTACCTTCTATTTCTTTTGAAATAGCATCTTCAGAGTCGTAAATTTCTGATTTCTTATTCATTATCTCTAGTAGTCTTTTTGCTCCCACCATCGCTTCTTGTACCATTAGAAATGACCTTATTGAAGCATTAACAGGAAAACGTAACCGTAATAATAATCCTACTAAACCAACAATATTACCAAAAGGCATGATTGTTCTATCGTATAAGGCACTTATTGTCAGACCTAAAGTAACTGTAACAGAAAGAAATAAAATTGGTAGATATTTTGCTTGTATATCTCCTTGTTCAATACCAGCGTCCCGATAACTTAGAGCACTTTCTTTATATTTTTCAATGCTATCCTCCTCTTGAGCCATAGATTTCACAACCTCAATACCACTTAAAGATTCATTTAAAACAGTGTTCATAAAACCAAAGGCAATTCTCCGTGCTATTGTCGGTGGTGCTAATTTTTTTAGAAATCTTCTCAGATAAAGAATAAAAATTATACTGAATACAATCGGGATTAGGGTTAATTCAAGTCTATATTCGACACCAATTAGTATGGTTGGCATAATAAGATTAATAGCTGAATCCAATATCATGGCTAACGCTGGCGATATTAAAAAATTCAAAAATCTTACATCGTTCGTGGCTCTTGCCATAATATCCCCTATTCTCTGATTATCATGAAAAGATTGACTTTTACCGAGCAAACTTAAATAAAATTCTCTGCGTACGTCTCTCTCAATTCGTTGTGCCACAATTTCTCGAAATGTTCTTGCTAATAATCCCGCGAAAGGAGTTCCTAACCCAAGGAATAATATTATGAATGTATACCTAATTACTTGATTAGGTGTTCCGCCCTCAAAAGCTTTAATCGCATTACCTATTATGACATAAATGTAGGACCCAAAAAAAGATGTTAAAATAATTAGAGTTAAGAATAAAACTACTAGATATTTATTCGACTTATATAAAATATGTTTTATTACCCAGCTTCTTGCATCCTTGTGTCTAGCCTTTAAAAAATCATCTTCTTCAAACTTAAATTCTGAAAGACTTAGTGAGTCGTGGTTTTTCAAGAATTTATATCCTCTAGCTAGGCTAATTCTTTATATATTACAATAATAAAAGAATGGAAGAAATTAAGATTTTCGATTAGGAGTAAAATTAAAAATTTCAGAAAAAATTCACAAGATTTAACTCTGAATGTAACTCTTAACATAAATACGAAGCTATTAATCAATATTTTGGTTTTTATATTATGGTTTCTATATTAGTAACAGGTGGAACAGGGTTTATTGGTGTCGCTTTGGTAAAAAAACTTAATGAGTTAGACTACAAATTAAAACTACTCGTTAGAGAGAATAGCGACATTACTCCTTTTAAAGAAATGAAAGATATTGACTATATAATTGGAGATGTTCGAGATATTAACAGTTTACATAAAGCTGTAGCCGGTGTTGATGCAATTTTTCATTTAGCGGGATTAGTTAAAGTTTGGGCAAAACAAAAGGATTCATATTATGATATAAATGTTCATGGTACAGAAAACATTGCTGAAGTAGCTTTAAAGAACAATTTAATCCTCTTATATATGAGTTCTTTCGGTGCGCTTGGTCCAAATCCAAAAGATTCAACTGAACCAACAGATGAATCATTTCCTCATGTAGATTTCTTTATTAATGAATATGAACGAACTAAATACTTAGCACGTGAAAAGATAAAAGAATATATTAAAAAGGGTCTAAAGACAATAATATTTTACCCCGGATTTGTTTATGGACCCGGAGATTTCAATATTTATGGTGAAATGTTATTTGATATTGTAGCAGGACAATTTTTAGGACTTCCCGGAACAGGAGATTCCATTTTTTGCATGACATATTTAGATGATGTAATTGATGGAATGGTAAGTGTAATTGGTAGAAATGATGTCTTAGGTCAGCAATTTATATTTGGTGGGGAGAATGTAAAACTCAGAGATTATCTTGACTTAATTGCCACATTAGCTGATGTGAAAAAACCTAGAAAACTCCCAATGTGGATGGGAATTTTATATGGACGATTATGTAAGTTTAAAGCAAACATAACAAAGAAAAGAATCCCTTACATTACCCCAGATATGATAATTGGAATGAAATATAATTGGGCATTTTCCTCAAAAAATGCTATTGAAAAATTAGGATATAAAATTACACCAATTCGAGAAGGATTATCAAAAACAGTAGACTGGTATCAAGCCTTTATTAAAACTAATGGAACAAATAAAAAAGCAATAGGAATTAGGATGTGTTAACAAAATGAAACTAGATATCATAAACAAATATACTGGAGAAGTTTTAGATTCACTTGAAGCTGATACCGAAGAATCAATAAAGAAAAAGATAAGAGAGACCGCTAAATGGGAATATAAATTATTACATACTACTCTCGATGAAAGACTCGATGTTATAAAGGATATCGCTAAAGTTTTACTTAAGGATAAAGAGAAAATTAAAAATATTATCGTTGCAGAGGGAGGTCTTCCCATTAAATATTCCGAATGGGAGTTTCAGATGATAACCAAAGCATATAACAATATAGATTGGTTGCTTGAAAGTGGAGTTTTTCAATTAAAAGATGAGAACCTTCCCGATCTAGAAACAAATAAAGTTTCTGTAATAAAAAAACAACCTATGGGATTAACTATTGGAATAACACCTCGCAATACTCCTATGAGTTTGCCTATGTATTTTTGGGGGGCAAGTTTCTTAACGGGTAACCCTGCAATAATTAAACCTTCTACAGCATGTCCTTTAACAATGAAATATTGCATTGATAGAATTAATAATAGTAATTTTCCCTTTAATAAAGCTTATGATTTAGTAATTAGTCCTGGTGATTTTGCCACAAAGGTATTTATTGAATCGAATTTGGTTAAGAATATAGTTTGCGTTGCAGCCTCTCATACTGCTAAGCAAATATTAATTGATTATGCAAATTTTTTGAAAAATAATATCCAAAAATATCTAGGTGTAGATATGATAACTCAACCATTTAAAAACTTTGTATTCGAATGTGCAGGAAACGATGCTGGAATAGTAATGCCTGGCGTTAATTTGCAATTAGTGGCAAAATGGAATGTAGAAGCATCATATACTAATTCAGGACAGCAGTGCTTTTCTATGAAAAGGATAATCGTGCATCAAGATATTTATGATGAATATATCGATATGTTACTAAAAGAAATGGACACACTTAAAATGGGAGATCCTCGAGATAGTTCTACCGATATTGGACCATTAGGTTCAAGGAGAATATTAATGATGATGGATGTGATGGTTAATGAAGCCCAAAAACATAAGGACGTAAAGGTTTTATGTGGTGCTGAAAAAATAGATACTGGAGAAAGTTATGGATTATTTTATAAGCCAACTTTAGTTGAAATTCCAAGAGATAATATCCTTGATTTTAATAAAGCTCCATTTCTATGGCGTGAGGAAGCCTTTGGTCCTGTAAGAAGTATCACCAAAGCCAAAGACCTAAAAGATGCTATCTTTTTAGCAAATCATTCAAATTATGGAATGAGAGCTGTGGTTTACACTCCATCTAAGCATATAGATAAATTTGTTACTGAATTACAAGCAGGAAGTCTCTATATCAATTCAAAACCTATGCAAGCTAATATTAGTACTGCTTTAGGAGGCTGGAAAGATAGTTCCTTTCCTCCTGGAATAAAATATTATCCGCAAGAGATGGTTCAAACCAAAATCATTTATAATAGCTCAGCAACTATGGAAGAGCAATTATTTAAAAACTAAAATCTATTAATTAAATCTTTTAAACGCTCTATTTTTATTCCATAATTTATCTCTAGTTCCTGACTTTTTTGATTATATGGGGCTTCTTCTGTTTGAAAATCATAAATTAATTCCCCAGCTGTGCGTATTTTACGGTGAATTAAAATAGGATATATCTTCGCCTTAGCAGCAGCTATCATATCTTCCTCAGTATCACCTACATAACATACTTCACTGGGTCTTAAGTTAGTTTGTTCTAGAGCGAATTTAAAAATTAAAGGATCTGGTTTTTTGACTCCAACTTCACTTGAGATTATAATCGAATCAAAAAAATGCTTAATTCTCAAATCTGATAATAATGAATAGATATATGGAGGATGATCAAAGTTAGATACTAACGCAATTGTTTTACTTCTTTTCAAATATTCTAATACAGGAATTACGTCTGGATCTAATGGTACATACTTTTGCCAAGCATTTATAGCTTCAATAGCAATTCTCTTTATTTCTTCGTGCCTTAATTTTAATTTTAATTCAATAGTAAAAGCATAAAGCCTTTGTTCAAAAATTGTTAGATTCAGATTTTTAAAATTTGGTTCAGGTTTATTCATAAACCCATTACATTTAATAGCAAAAGTTTCCTTAGGTTCACTCAAGCCAATTTTTTTGAAATTTTTATACAATACTGACAGCCAATCTTCCCAGGCTTTCCGACTATCAGTGTATATCATTAATGTACCAAAAAGATCGAAAAAAACTCCTCGCATGACAAGAGTACTGTTTTATTTATACTTAGAATATAGTGATATATCACATACAAGGCAAGATTTATATTTATTCACTTCTCAATAAATTTTAACACAAATTAAAATGTTTAGAGAAAATGAAGAAAGAAGATATATGTTATTTATCTGCTTATGAAATGGGAGAAAAAATAAAGACCCAAGAGTTATCTGCAATTGAAATTACAGAAACAATAATAGAGAGAATAGAAAAAATAAATCCTCTATTGAACGCTTATTGTACAACAACTTTCGATATCGCAAGAGATATGGCAAATAAAGCGGATGAATTAGTAAAAAAGAATGAGAAATTAGGTTTATTAAATGGAATCCCTACATCTATTAAAGATTTAATGGATACAAAAGGTATATTAACAACACATGGATCTAAATTATTTGAAAATTTTATCCCAGAACAAAATGATATAGTTGTTCAACGGTTAATAGATTCTGGATGTGTTATACTTGGTAAAACAAATACGCCTGAATTTGGCTGTATCGCACTAACTAATAATAAAATCTTTGGAGAAACTAAAAATCCTTGGAATCTTGATTTAAATTCTGGAGGTTCTAGTGGGGGCGCAGCTTCATCGGTTGCAAGTGGTTTAGGACCTTTAGCACTAGGTTCTGATGGTGGTGGTTCAATAAGGGTTCCTAGTAGCTGTTGCGGAGTTTTTGGTTTGAAAACTACTTTTGGACGCATTCCAAGTTACCCTCGAATCGGTATACATTTTAAGTCAATGGATCATTATGGTCCAATTGTACGATATGTTAAAGATGCAGCCCTAATGTTAAATGTTATGAAGGGCTATCATCCCAGTGATAACAATTCCTTTCCTGATGATGAAATCAATTATTTGGAAATCTTAAATGAAAAACCAAATAGACTGAAGATTGGATATTCTACAACGTTGGGATTTGGTAAGATTCTAGATGATGAAGTTAAAGATAATATACTTGACAAAGTTCAACTCTTTGACCAATTTGGGTGGAATGTGGAAGAAGCTAAGATTAAAATAAAAAATCCAGAGACCGCATTTAAAACTTTAGTTACAGTAGGTTATGCATATGATTTCCAAAAAGATTTTAAGAATAGAGCTGAAGATCTTACTGCGAATTTAATTAGTTCAATAAGATTAGGATTAGATAATACTGGAATGAATATTGGAAAAGCAAATGAAAAAAGAAAACAACTTTATGAAGCTATGTATCGATATTTTGAAGAATACGACATATTAATTACACCTACTATACCATGCACTGCTTTTAAACCAGGGTGGTTAGAAACAGGGACTGTATTTCCAACAATAGGCAAAAAAACATTAAGTATCATGAGTTGGATGAATTTTACGTACCCCTTTAATTTAACTGGTATCCCTGCGGCCTCAATTCCCTCTGGTTGGTCAGATTTTGAATTACCAATTGGAATGCAGATTGTTGGTCCTCGTTACGATGAAAAAACAGTACTACAAGTTTCCCAAGCTTTTGAAGAAATTGCTCCTTGGCAAGATAGAAGACCACAATTTGATTAATACTCTACTTTTTTTTAACTGAGTGTTTTAAACCGATTTCGTGTTGGAAGTAGTAATAAAAGAAGAATCTCCAATAGTAATACTTTTTTTAATCAAATCTTCTAAGGTGGAATAATCTCCTATAATACTCTCGGAAGATATGATTTTTTTTAGATTTGCTCCATCACCAATTACAGAATTAGATATGATGCATTTTTTCAAAGTAACATTATCTCCAATAGAAACATTTGGACCAATAACAGAGTCAGAAATTTTCGTTTCTTTACCTACGAACACTGGTGGTACTATCTTAGAATCAATTATATGACCAGAGTGGATTAATTTTTCATATGTAGGATCTGGAATTTTAACCTCAGAAAGCAATAGACGATTTCCAGCTAATAAACTTTCTGGTCTTCCAAAATCTAAAATTTCCCTCTTCATTTGATTTATTTTTAACTTAAATCCTTCTTCTATTAATTGTTGAATTACAGGAGTTAATGTATGTTCTTGACCATTTTCTAATGGAAATTTACTTTGTTCTTCTAGCAACTCAAATAATCGTGGTGCGATGCTCATTCCGAATAAATATGCTCCAGATACGGCATAATTTGACTTTGGTTCTTTTGGTTTCTCAATTATATTTTTAACGACTTGATTTTCATCAAGTTCAATAACTCCATAATATTCTGGAAAATCTACTTGTTTGACATTAATTACACCATCGCATATATCTTGGTGAAAATTCAATAAAATTTGTGAATAGTCTTCCATTGGTAATCTATCACTTAAAAATACAAAAATATCATCATTTTTTGCATAGCTTCTAGCTAATAAAATAGCATCACCCAAACCACTAAAAAAGGGTACATCTGCTTCATATCCTAAAGGAACTTGCTCAATATAATGGAGTTTAAAATAATTTGAATGATTTTTTTTAAGATATTCTGTTATTTGTCTTTTCTTATAACCAACAATAAAACAAATATCCGTGTCTTTTGGAAAAGATTCTTTTAACTTTATAAGAATATGGTCAATTAATCTTTTTCCTGCAATCTTTAAGAAAGCTTTTGGCTTAGAATACGTGAAGGGCTGAAGTCTTTTACCCACTCCAGCGATTGGGCAAATAAGAATCATTGTATTATTTCAAAAGATGTCTAATTTTTGTTATACAAAATATAAATCTGTATGAAATAAAAAATATTATGATTTTTACTTGATTTATTCAAGATATTTTTAATATAATTTTACAATTTCAATAGTTTCTCCAATATCTTATAATATTTTGATTCAATAAGCTTTTCCTGTGTAATTCGTTTTAATTTTCTTAAATAGTAATTATCAGAATTAGTTTTTTTTGTTCCTCGAATCTTTTTATTTATAGCTATTCGAGTTTTCTCATCCAAAAAAGTTGGTGGAATAGACTTATATTCTTCAATTAGGCTTTTCCTATCAATCAAATTTTCTTTTTGATTCGAATTATGTTGAATTTCGAAGTATAAATTTTTAATCCATGTCTCAATTTTTTCAATATCTCCTTTTAAATATGATCTTTGAATCAACCACTCCTTAAATTCAATAATTTTATGTAAAAAATTATCCCTTTCATTAAGCTCGTTTAACTCTTGATTAGCTTTTTGAACTACAGCTCGAATTTTCTTTTTCTTTAGTTCTTTAACTTCAACTTCACTGAGGTTTTTAAAAGCTTTCTCTCTTCTAATTTTTTCTTCCTTTGAATCCTTATCTGAAAGCCATTTTTCAATTGACATCTTTTTTCACACTAAATTTTAATGAAAATATTAATAATTCGCTTTTTATTAAACATTTAACAGAAATGAAAGAATTCTCACATAATTTAGTTAAATTAAAATTGAGGATGTTTTTTTAATAATATTAACACTATGACGATTAAAGGAATTATATTCGACTTCGGCTTTACTTTATTTAATTTTGAGGATCCATCTGTAGAGAAATACTATGAATGTTTTAAGAAAGGATTACTAAAGTCTATTAAGTTATTAAAAAGTCTTGATGTTTGGAATGAAAGTTTAGCAGAGGATGAATTTATTAGGAAATTTGCAAAGCAAAGAGAACAGTTTTTCAGAAAAGGAATTAAAACAAAAACAGAATATCCAACATCTACGATATATCAAACTGTGCTGGAATCCATGTATGAAGAAAATCTCATAAAAAACCTTGATCGTTTAGATGTGACTGCATATGAAAAATTAGCTGAAATTTATCATTCTTTTGAGATAGAAGAATGGAAACCCTTTCCTAACGTACCCAAGACATTAAAAATATTATCTGAATATGAAGATCTAAAATTAGGTGTTCTCTCTAATCACCCTAATCATAAAACTATTGAAAATTTATTGAAAAAGTATAAATTATTTGCATATTTCGATGCGGTTGTTACCTCTGCTGAATTTGGGAAGAGAAAACCTGATCCTGAAATCTTTTATTATACATTAGAAAAAATGGAGCTTACCGAAAATGCTGAATGTCTTATGTGTGGAGATGAATATGCTGATATTGTAGGTGGGGATAGAGCAGGTATGCATACTATACTGTGTGAAAGAATCTACAAATTTCCTTATGAAAAAGAACTTGAATTTCCTGAATTAATTAAGATTAACAATATCTCAGAAATTTTAAAATATATATAATAAAGATGTGAGAATGGCCCGGGGGGGATTTGAACCCTCGATATCTGGCTCCGCAAGCCAGCGCCCTATCCATTCTATATAATAAGAACGGCTCTTAGAATTTACTAGACTACCGGGCCTTTGCATATATATATGAGAGGTAATTATTATAAAATTCAGTTAAACTTTAATATTTTCTATTTCCTTCACAAAAATAGGTTTTTTCTATAAATCAGAAATACCCCCTCTTAAAGGTTTAGATGAAATTTTTTTATGGGGTCTTCCTATACTACTAGATGAGTCATTAATGAATGAAGAAGAAATTAAACAAATTCTTTGGATCAATGGTTTGAAAAATGCTGTGGAATTTGGAGGAAAACCAAATAAGAAAGCAGTCATGGGCAAATTAATGGCTGAAAGAGAGGATCTGCGCTCAGAAGCTAAAAGAATTAATCCTCTCTTAGAGCAAGTCATTAAAGAAATTGAAAAAATGAGTATCGAAGAGCAAAAAGAAGAATTAATAAAACTAGATCCAAATGCTTTTGAAGAAAAAAGAAATAAAGAGGAAAAGAAGGAATTACCACCTTTACCTGATGCAGATAATTATAAGAAGGTAGTTTTACGCTTAGCACCTTATCCTAGTGGGGCTTTACACATTGGTAATGCTCGAATGATAGTGTTGAATGATGAATACGTGAAAAAATATAATGGTGAACTTATACTTTTTTATGATGATACAATTGGAAGTCCTAAGTCTTTAAGGAACAGTCCAAAAGCCAAATATGTCCTTCCTGAAGCGTATAACTTAATTAAAGAAGGTTTAGACTGGTTGGGTGTAAATTATTCTAAAATTTTTTATAAAAGTGATCGATTAGAAATATTCTATGAATATTGTGAGAAGTTAATTAAAGATCATATGGCGTATGCATGTTTTTGTTCTGCCAATGAATTTCGGGAGAAATATAAAAAGAAAGGTGAAAATTGCCCTCATAGAACGCAAACAATCGAAAAAAATTTTCATGTGTGGGAGGCTATGCTTAATGGCAAGTATCATGAGGGAGAAGTAGTAATTAGATTAAAAACTGGTATGGATCAGAAAGATCCTGCGTTAAGAGATCAAATAATTATGAGAATCTCTGAAGCTGAACATCCCAAAGTTGGGAATAAGTATCTTGTATGGCCAATGCTCGAATTTTCATGGGCCATTGATGATTATTTAATTGGAGTGAGCCATATTATTAGGGGTATTGATTTAGTAAAAGAAGGTATAATCGAGGAATTTGTTTGGGATCACTTTGGGTGGAAAAAAGCAAAACTCATCTATTACGGCAGAATGAAGTTTCCCAACTTAAAATTAAGTAAAACAGATGCTCGAAATAATATTCAAAAAGGGAATTATCAGGGGTGGGACGATCCGCGCACTAATAGTTTACAATCTTTAAAGAAGCGAGGTATCAAGCCGGAAGCTTTAAGAGAAGTTTTGTTAGATTTGGGTATGTCTCAATCAGGAATCACATTTTCTGTAAATTGGCTATACTCAAAGAACCAGGATATAATAGATGAATTTTCTGATAGATATTTCTATGTCGAAGATCCAATTACTTGTGTCATCAATGAAGTTCCTACGGATGAATATATAGCAGAACCTTTACTTCTTCCAACAAATCCCAAAAGGGGAAAAAGAAGGATTGAATGTACTTTAAAAAACAATCAAATGGAAGTATTAATCGCTTCTAAAGATGCTAACAACCTTAAAAGAGATCAAATTATTCGATTAAAAGATCTGATTAATATTCAGATAAATTCTATTGATCTAAAAAATAAAGAAATTAAAAGCTCATTTCACAGTAAAGAACTAAATAGAGATTTTTCAATAATCCATTGGGTGCCTGATAATGAAAAAGTAAACGTATCAATATTAAAGCCAGATGGCTCATTGTCTAAAGGATTTGGAGAAATAAATCTATTGCAAATTCCTATGGAAAAAACAATACAATTTGAGCGATTTGGATTCGTTAACCCAATCGAATTAAAAGAGAACAATCTATTTTGTTATTTTACACATTAGATGTTTCTAATGCAAGTTTTCACATGATGAATCAAAATATTGTGATATTATACATTAAATTGAAAAAAATTTAATAACTTGGCATAAGTTTATAATGGTATAAGAATAATTTTCTATAATTCATAATAATATAGACGGATACTGAATTTGATGTCGCACCTTCCATGTAAGAAGTGTGGTAGTTGTCTACCCGTTGTAAAGGGATCAATCGTTCAGTGTCCTTATTGTGGGGCAAGAAATTTCTATATGGAATCGTTCTACACCTATAAATACTATATGTCAGACATAATGCATCTATCTTCAATGAGGAAAGAGAATATTATTAATAAAAAAGAATTAGAAAGAAGAAAATTTCGTATTTCCTCTTATTTTTATGAAATCAACTCAAGATTTAAAGAATATCGGCATCTAATAATAACTAAGTTAGATAGAATTGATTTTGATCCACTTAAATTGTTCTTTTTAATCCGAGCATCTGGAAATTTTGAGATAATCGTAGAACAATTTTTATTAAAATATCTAGTAGATGGTGTGGTCAAGAAAAAGTATCAAGATTATCGAGATCAATCCTATATTATTAATAAATCTCTACTAGGATTATACTTTACTTATCTTGCCAAACTTACAACTAATTTTGAAAAATGTTCTAAATTTTATTGTTATGCTCAAAATAATTTTCAAAATATTGTAGATTATTGTAATATTATCGCACTAGAAAATAATGGGTCAAAATTATACCGAAAAAGAGGAATATATTCAATTCTGACCAGATTTACTGCTATATTAAGGAACATCCTAGATAAAAATCCTAGTTTCTTTTCTGGCAATTTAGAGGAATTACTTAAAGAACTTTCACAAATTGAAGTAAGTGATGTTAATTCATATAATCTATATACTCAGATAGAAAATGTTTATAAATTAGAGAGAAACACCTTTTTATTGCTTGAGAAAGTTCGAGTAGATGATCCATTGTTATTAGCGGAACCTGTTGATGATAATCTCATTTTTGAATGTGAAGAAAAGTTAGATAAATTGAATCGGGTAAGAAATTGGATTGAAGATGTTTCTGATAAATATCAAAAATATCAAAGAAATCTTCTTAAACTACATTCTGGGAGGCTAATTAAATACTTAGATTCCTATCGTTCTGAATTCATTAATATAAAGAATAAGAATGCTGAAAAATTCGATGATTTGATAGGAATAATGATAAATAAAGCTTTAGAATCCTATAACCAAGAAACTATTGAAGCTCTTGATATTGTCAATAATTTAATGCAAAAAAAAATATATAATGGAAATCTAATTGAAACTTTCAAGATTGGACACGATGATTTGATCAAGATGGAGGAACTAGTTAAAAATTTCGCTACTAATCTATTTCAAAAACCGCTTCTTAGAAATCTTGGGTCAGAATATTATAAAAAATTGATCTCTCTCATATCTGGTAAACATACCGAATTTGATAAATTTATTACAAAATCTATTAACCGAATCTTGAAAAATTTTGAAGATTATAGAAATAAGAAAATTCTATCTATAGAAGAGCAACGAGATAAATTTATATCAGAAATTAAACCTAACATACAGAAACTAATTGATATGAGCTTTACTCTAAATGAAGAAATTTTACCCTATCCTCTGTTTATAGATATCGAAATTTCACATCAAAAATTAAAAGTTAATAATCCAGAAACCATAACTCTTAATATTGAAAATCCCAATTCTATCGATATAAAGAATATTAAGATTTACTTCTTCATGCCAGAAGCGTTTCAGAATAAAATGAGCTTTACTAGTATTAAAAAGCTTAAAGCAAATGAAAAAAGGAAAATTAAAGCAAGAATCATTCCAAAGGAAAAAGGAAAATTCCTTTCAGTAGTCATGATTGAATACCAGCATTTCAACAAAGATTTTTGGATGCCCTCAATAAAATTCAAACTAGAAGTTGAAGAAGTGAAAAAGGTCATTAATTTTCCAGTTATATATAAAGAAATCTTTCAGAATAACATTCAAGCTACTCGAACTTTAAAAGTTCTTAGAAGCTTAGTTTAAAATAACTTGCGATTTTATAAATCTTCTATAATACGTTATAGTTTGAAATGTAAAGTTTTTAGTAATTACGAACTTTATTATTCTTGTAATGAATGAAAAAGAAGACCAAAATTTACATAAACAATCAGATCCTTCCAAATCAGATTGGTCTTTTTGCCCAATATGCGGAAATGAGCTTCCAAACATACAAAACCTTAGATTCTGCATTAAATGTGGCACAAATCTTAAATATTTAAAAGATCATAAAACGTTACCATCAGAATCTCCGTATAAAGTATCAAAATATACTCCCAAATATCTACCTACTTATATTACACATAAACGCCCTAAAATTGCAGATAAAGATTTAATTAATATTAAAGAACATAAAATATGGGGTCCCGGGATATCAATTGGATTAACTATGGCTTCGTATTTTATGATGAATTTAATCGTATTTGCAATTAGTTTCTTAATAATCTTTGTATCGTTTGACTTAAATTTAATTTCAAATTCATACTTTACAGCCTTAATTTCCTTAGTTGAATTGGTTTTTCTTCTCTTCCCCCTAATTTTTGCTGGTAAATATCTCGAGAATCCTACTCTTAAGAATCGTTTTATCCTATTAGGATTTACAACAAGGGGTTATGATAAAAAGGGTATAGTAAGAGAAATCTTTATAGGGTTAGGCTTTGCTGTCGCAGGAGTGATAATGGTTAACGGAATTTCAATTCTTCTTGAAATAATAATAGAGTTCGCTTTTGGAACTCAAATTGTACGGGATACTGGCGGTTTAGAAACAGGTATTATACCTCAAGATATAGGAAGCTTAATACTTTTATGTGTAGTAATGATAGTGGTAATTGGAACATCTGAAGAAATTCTCTTTCGAGGATTTTTGCAAAAAGGATTAGTTCGGAAAGTTGGAAACACATGGGGAATACTAATAACAGCAATTATCTTTACTATGATACATTTAATAGGAGTATTCACTGTAGCTATTCTTTCCCCACTGCTTGCCGTATTCTATTTTCTTTTATCTTTTTTTCCATATTTCGCAATTTCTCTACTATTGGGGTGGCTTTATCATTGGCGAAAAGAGAATCTCCTTGCAGTCATGATAACACATGGAGTGTATGATGTACTAACGGTTTTAATAGTATATTTTTTGTTTATATTTTTTTAATTATTTACTATTATGTCTTTAATACATAAATTTGAATTACTGGCAGAAGTAAAAAGTGGTAATATTGGTATCGGGTTAGGTTCCTCAGAACTACATAACCAAAAAATTTTAATTGCATCTCAAAATTTCTTAAAAAAATTTTCTTCAAGGGTATACATATTTGGGAATAAGGATTTTATAAACCAAATCAGTAAGGATATTCCTTCAAAATATGACTCTAAACTCTTTTTTATTGAATCCTTTGAACCTGAAAAGGATATTTTTGATTACTTAGAAAAAAATACAATTAATGCTATTGTTCGAGGTTCTTTAAGTTCAAGTAAATTCTTAGTTCATTCAAAAAATTATTTAAATCTAAAGACTATCAAGAGATTAGCTCTCCTTGAAACAGTAAATGGACATCAATTCTTTTATGGACCAGTTGGTATTGACGAGTGTAATAATAAGGAATCTAAACTTGAATTCATAGAAAGTTCAATAAAACAATTAGAGAATTTAGGTATTGAGCCTCTTATTAGCGTTTTAAGTGGCGGACGGATTGGAGATATTGGTAGAAATAAGAAAATCGATAAGTCCATCAGAGAAGGAGAAGAGGTTGTAGACTCAATAAAAAGAAGATACCCTAAATTAAACATTACTCATGATGAAATACTAATTGAAAATGCTGTTGCAAATAAATCTAATTTAATTATTGCTCCAGAGGGAATTTCAGGGAATTTAATTTACCGGACATTAGTTCACTTGGGGGGAGGAAGAGCTTATGGAGCGATTTATATGGTTGATGATCACAAAACTCATAGCAAGATAATCATTGATACATCCAGAGTTGGCAAGTTGTCCGAAATTCAAGGAGCATTGCTTTTAGCATTAGCTTTATCTTAAATTTAGTTTTAGTATTAAAGATTAATAATCAAGTTAAGAACCGTTCACGCTGGCTCATTTGGCATAGAATACCAAATGAATTCAGGCATTCGAATTAGAGATAAAATTAATCGATTAAATGCGGATCATCTATAATACGATAATCTTCATTTAACGTATCAAGTTTATTCATATCATATTCATCTAAATTGAAATCAAACACTTGTGAATTTTCAATAAGGTGATCCTTATTTCCTGATTTGGGTATCTCAATAATATTATGTTGCAAACCCCAACGAATTAAAACTTGCGCCGGTGTTTTATTATATTTGCGCACTATCTCTTGTAATATACTATTATTTAATCTTCTTCCACGAGTTAGCGGACTATAGGCTTCTACAGCGATTTCTTTGGATTGACAGTATTCTAATAAGTCTTTTTGATACAAAAATGGAGAAAATTCAACTTGATTTACTGCCGGAATCAAAATAGATAGTTCTAATAATTCCTTCAGGTGTTTAACTGTATAATTACTAACTCCAATAGCTCTAACTTTTTCGCTGTCATAAATCTCTTCAAGGGCTTTCCATGTTTCATTTCTTAAACCACTGATTGGCCAGTGAATCAGATATAGATCAATGAACTTTAAATTTAACTGCTTTAAACTCCTTTCGAATGCTTCCAATGTACTATTATATCCTTGTTCACTGTTCCATACCTTTGTAGTAATAAAAATATCTTCACGAGCAACTTCAGTCTCATGCAAAGCATCTCCAATTTCTTTTTCATTACCGTAAAATGATGCTGTATCTATTAATCTATATCCTATATCTAATGCCCATAATACAGCTTGATATGCTTCTTTTCCCTTAAGTGGCCATGTACCCAAACCTAAGATTGGTATATCTATTCCATTGTTTAATCTTATCCTTGAGCTTAACTTCAATTTCTTTACTATCTCCTGAGATTATTATAATCTAAAATTGTATTTATAAAATTTTTAATTAGAAATTAAATCTTATTTGTATAAAATATTACTTTGGAATGATAATTTATTCCTTATTTAAATAAGTACTATAAACTAGAAAAAGAAAATAACTTAAATTTTATTTAAACTATGTAAGTGCTCCTAGAAGAGCCGCCAGCAGTACGAATATACCCCCTATTAAGATCCCAAAAACAATGAGAGCTATGCCTAAAATACCTAGAAAGACTGGAGTATATCGAATTGGTTTAATACCTAAAAAAATAGCTAAAATTGCAAAGATTATCCCCAGGATCCCACTCCAAATTCCAAAGAATTCACCATAAGACAGTAATCTTAAATTTATTAACACTAATAATGATTCTACTAAAGCGATAAATCCCCCTATGATTGCGATAATTCGCATTGCTTTATCTGTTTCTTGTATTTCACTCATTTTAATTCACTTTATAATTTTTTAATATTTTTAATTAAAAAGAAGATCAACTATACTTAAAAACTTATAATAATTAGGAGATGTTTATTTTAATCAAATTAAATAATGATCATCAACACCACTAATTTAAGTATCTTATAAATTCCCTACTGCCAAAATTTTTTTTAACTATGGAATCATCACAATTTCAAGCTCTTACTAAGTCGTTAAAATCGCAAAACATCTCAGAATTCATAAGCCGAGTTGATAAATTTACAGAAAACAATCCCTCGTCTATTGTCGATTCAAAAAATTATGAGAAATTCAAATCTAATCTTGAAAGAACTTATTATAGTGCTCTTTCCAAATTACTACGTTCTAGCCGATTTAATGAATTTAGTCAGTTGTTTAATTATTCTGACAAATTAGGAATCTTTATTGATGTCTCGAATATTGATGTCTATAAAATTATTAGTAAATTACATGTGGGTGGTCTTGGTGTAGATGTAAGTAGAATTATTAGACTTGTTGGTTTTTTTAATAAATACAACTTATTTGAGAGAAATTTAACTAAAGAGGAATTAGAAGTAGTTAAGGAAATAAAAGAGGAGGACCCATTACTTGCGATTAACTTAAAAGATTTATTTGGTAGTTTCTCGGATTCATTAATATATTATGTCTGTAAAGTAATGCCAAATGATTATTTGATATGGTTAAGCTCTCCTGAAAGAGAATATGTAAGGGATCCCAATTTTTTAAAAAACTGGACAGATGGTTTCACCATTTATGGGTTAAGTGTGAGAAATTTAGGAAAAGTGGAAGATTTTATTAAAAAAGTTGAAACTAGACAAAATTCAGAAACTTCAAATAAGGATACTATAACTTTAGAATTTAGTCCGCGTTACGTCTTCATTAATACTTTTAATGGAGAACGTCTGTCACGTCTCTACCGTGAAATACATCTTGTTTATCCCGAGAACGTGTTAAAAAATAAGGAAAATATCTTAAATAAAAATCATTATAAGTTTTATAGTTTATCCATGGTTATTTATGGGGGATTAGGTCCAGAAGGTTATGGATTTACTTATTCAACTCCTAGAGGTGAAATTATTGAAATTTGTTCAGATCAAAGGGAAACTGAAGCCATCATAATAAGGTTCAAACAGTACCTAAAGAGAAAATTTTTAGTAACATTAGAAAAGGAAATGAATAGAATAGGTGTTACTTCTAAGCTTAGAGAGAATGTTATAAATTACTTATCACTAAAACTTCATCCTAAAAATTTAATAAGTTATCAAGATAAAGAACAGATTTTACATGAGATATATACTTTCCTGTACAAGATTGATGAATTTAAACAAGATCACAAATCGGAATTAAGTGAAATTATAAACAAAATAGCTAAAGCCGTTTCTATAATCCTTAGAGATATTAAACTTGAAGATCAATTTAAAACCCGGATGGATTTGGTAGCTAGCGGTAAATTAAAATCTGAAGATATAGCAAAACTCACAAGCTTAAGAGGTAAATCTCATTATGATGTATTACGGGAGAGAATGTTTCTTCAAAATAAACCAAAATGGTTTTTCAAAGACTATTCTGAAGAAATTAAAGAATTAGAAAGGGAATATCGGAGGTTAGCTGAAAGAGATTGGTGGCGTTAAATACAGATCATAATAAATGGGAGAGGGGGGAATTGAACCCCCGACCACTTGGCCCCCAGCCAAGTTTTATGCCGTAAAAGATAGCACTTTACGGTATCATACCAAGCTAGACCACCCTCCCAATTAAAAGAGTGTAAATTTTAATAAAGAAAATATATTCCATATAGTCTTTTTTATACTCGTATTATAAAGAATAATAAATTCTATTTATTTTTACTCATGATTAAAAAAAAAAGATTAAGAATCGAATATTTTTCCACTTTTGGCTTCCTCTTCTTCGCGTAGGGGTTGTTTCATTATCTTACCTGTAGGTGTCTTCTCTAGGTCATCTCTAAATTCCACATATTTAGGGATTTTGAAATCGGCTAAATTTTTTCTGCAGTATTCAATAATTTCTTCAGCTGTTATTGACTCTCCTTCTTTCAATACAATGAAAGCTTTAGGAAGTTCACCATATATCTTATCTCTTACTCCTATAACTGTTGCTAACGACACTGCGGGGTGTGAATAGAGCACCTCTTCTATTTCTCGGGGATATATATTTTCTCCTCCTCTAATTATCATATCTTTCTTACGGTCTGTTATAAAGAAAAATCCATCCTCATCCATGTGACCAATATCTCCTGTATATAACCACCCCTCCTTAAGTGTTTCAGCGTTTGCTTCAGGATTCTTGAAATATTCTTTCATTACATTATCTCCTTTAATAACAATTTCACCTTTCGTATTCGGAGAGACATCATTACCTTTATCATTTACAATTTTCATCTCATTCCCTGGGAGAGGGATACCAATACTTCCCACTTTTCGTCTATCTTCAGTTTCTGTAGGTAAAGGATTTACAGAAGAAGCGCATGTACCTTCAGTAAGACCATAACCTTCTACAATTTTACATTTGAATGTATCTTCAAATTCTCGAAACACTTCTACAGGTAAGGGAGCAGCTCCACAGATTATAAATTCTAAAGAAGAAAGATCTAAATTTTCATGTGGCATCCGAAGTAATATAGATAATACAGTTGGTACTGCACTGAAGGTGGATGCTTTATACTTTGCAACTGTTTCCCAATGTGTTTGGGCTGAGAACCCTGGTGTTAAAATACAGCTAGCTCCTATTGAAAACGGTGCCATAACAGTAACAATTTGAGCATTGACATGGAAAAGTGGTAGAATGAGCATAAAGCGAAAGTCTGGTTTAGCTTTTAAAAATTCTTGAATCATTTCAGCATTTCTACGGATATTAAAGTGAGTTTGCAATACACCCTTAGGAAAGCCTGTTGTTCCTGATGTGTAAAGAATAGCAGCCACATCATCTTTTTCATTAATTTCTACATGGGGAGGAGGCTCACTTGATGATTTATCCATCAGTTCCTGAAAATTAAGAGTATTTTCCACAGGATTCCCAATAATTATCACGTGTTTTAAATCAGGAAGATCAGTTTTAATTTCATTAACTATCTCCATGAATTGTGGAATAGTAACTATTGCTTTAGCTTCTGAATGCCCTACAACAAATTTAACTTCTCGAGTTTTGAATAATGCATTTACAGGACCAGTAACAGCCCCAATTTTGGGAATGCCCAAATATAAATACACATATTCAGGCATGTTAGGGAGATAAACACTTACTTTATCTCCTTTTCTAATTCCTAAATCATACAGAAAATTCGCAACTTTATTAGTTAGTTCGTTTAATTGAGCATAGGAGACAGTTTTATCCTTCCAATATAAAAAAACTCTATCTTGGTATTTTTTTGCTTGATTTTCTACTAATTCTCTTAAATCCATATAGATTTCCTCGACTTATTTACATAAAAGAATATATTCATTCATAAATAAAATTTATTTCCCAGTGTTTGCTATAAATTTAACTAATAATTTTTATATTACTTAAAGAGTTTTTATTCTTATTAATTTTTCAAATTAAACCAGCTATTTGTTAATTTTATGAGATCAAGAAAGCCGTTTTTAATATTTTGGCCACAATATTTCGATGCAAAACGGAGCCGAAGTAAAGGTCGACGGCTTCCTAAAAAATATGCAGTTGATAAAATTAATCTAAATGTTATCGTGAAAGCAGCTAAAAATCTGGGTTATAATGCTGAAATTGAGCACCATTATAAATATTCTAGAAGTTGGTGGGATGACGCTGGAAGAGTTATAATTGATACAAAAGGAAAAAAAAAATCAAAAGTATTAGTAGAAGTAGCTAAAGAAATTAGAAAATTACAATCAAAAAGCTAAGTTTCAATATCATGCATGAATTTTCTTTCGCTTATAATATATTTAAAGTAGCTGAAGCTACAGCAATAAAATACAATGCTAAGCAAATCACTGAAGTACATCTTGAAATCGGAGAACTCACTCTTATTGTTCCTGAACTTCTCCAACGTTCTTTTGAGATGGCTACAAAGGGTTCAATCGCAGAGAATGCGAAATTGATTATTAAAATTACTCCTGGAAAAATTACTTGTCGTGATTGTAATAAAGAATCGGTAGTTACATTAAATCGGGATGCACAATTAACAGGATTACAATTATTTCAGTGTTCTCATTGTGGAAGCAATAATACAGAAATAATTGAAGGAAAAAAAGCGAATGTCAAGAATATAAAAATTCAGGAATAGATATTATCAAATCTATTAAATCATGGAAGAACGACATAGCTTACAAGTAAAATGGGATGGTGAATTGTTATTAAATTACATCAAATGGAATAAAATTTCATTCCAAGAGTTTTCTTTAACACCTGATAATTATCCTCATATTCGAAAAAACTGGAATAATCATTTAAGAGAAAACCCTAATGATTATGATGGTAATTTATTATTTTTGGATAGTTTTCAATACAAAAATGACTATCTTCAATTGAATGTTAGTCTCATTAAATTTTCTACTGTTATATATATGGTTAAGAAAAAAATTCCTGTGAATAAGGGGATTGGGGTGTGTGGTACACAATATCTTGTTTTTTCTCCTAATAGAAAACATATTTTGGTTGGTGAGCGATCTCTGACTAAAACCTACTTTCCAGGAGTCACAACATGCCCTGGAGGATTATTGGAAAGTAATGATTTAGCACAAAAACCAGAAGTTTCCCTCTTACGCGAATTGTATGAAGAAGTTAATTTACCTTTTAAATCGGAAAACATGCTTATAGCAATACTAGGTGGATGGAATGGTGTTTCTGTAACATTTCTAATTTCTACTGTGATTAGTGAATCATTTAATTATAATCCCAATGAACTTATACATGCTCAACATGAAGAGTGGGAAGGTAATCTAAGATGGCATCCTATTGAGGAATTGAAGAAGATACACCCTGATCAAATGTTAGATGGACTTACGTATTATAAATCAAAAGTTATGTTGTAATCCGATTTATGGAGAAAAAGTATAATTTTACCTTGTAATCAGTATTCCATTAAGATTACCATGTTGACCTGGGCGGCTAGTTATTTTTACATTTCCAAGTTCAGTCTCAACAATTGCTCCTTTTGTCAATATATGTCTTCTATTTAAATCTTGGGAAGCATCATTACGTTCAAATCTTAGAATCCTGACTTTAGAGGTTTTATTCGTATTAGGGTCTGTTACATTAATATAATTTGTTGAATAAAGTCGAATTTTTACGTTTCCTCCTAACACACGCTGCTTCTTCTTTTTTTCTTCTCCCATTGAAGCATCAATTGTCGGTCGTTCAAGTTCTCTTTTCCTTTTTTTTCTAAAATACTTATATTTTTTACCCGTATACTTTCTCTTTGACCTCGCTTGAGACCTTGCCATGAAATATTGACCATATTTTAGTTAATGGTAGAGATAAAGAAGGATATCTTTAAAATTTTTTTAAAATCTGAACGAAATTATGATCTATTAAGGAAAAATAAAAATAGAAATAATATTTATTTAACATAATATATCGATTATTAATAATTGATTAATTTTCAAGTAAAAGGAATTAAAATGATAAATAATAATAGGAATTCACGTATTTTCGACGAAAACGCACTTCAAAATGCAATTCAATCAGGTACTACTACGGTTGGTATTATTATTAAAGATGGCGTTGTCATGGGAACAGAGTCCCAAGCGACTGCTGGTTTTACTGTAGCATCAAAACAAGCTCAAAAATTATTTGAAATAAATGATTTCACAGCAGCAACTATTGCAGGGGGGGTTGCTGATTGCCAGTATGTTGTTAATCAATTGCGGGCATTATCACGATTGAAGGAAGTTGAAGATGGAATTGTTCCAGATCCTAAATATGTGGCCAGCATTACCCGTAATATACTTTTTAGTGGAAGAAGTTTTTTCATGTCTATGATGATTGTTGGTGGGTATTCCCAAAAAGAGAAATCTGGGAAACTTTACGGTATTGATCTTTTAGGAACTCTCTATGAAGAAGAAAATTTCATAAGTTTTGGGAGTGGAAGCCCGTTTACACTTGGTGTACTTGAAGCTGATTGGAAGCCTAATTTAACCAAATCAGCTGGTATAGATCTGTTAAAAACGGCAATCTCAAGTTCACGAGAAAGGGATGCGGGATCAGGATTTAATTTACAAATTTGCACTATTGATGCTGAAGGTTTTAAGCAAGTGGAATAATATAATTAATTATTACACTACTTATTCTTAATTTGTATAACAATTTGTAATAATTCTTTATTGTAATATATAAAACCATTGATCTCTTCTGTGCTCATATCCATTATCGTCCAAATTTGGTTTTTAAATGGATTTTTGGTTTCTCCTATATCCTCATCAAGATACTTCATATTTTTTATATCAATTGAACTCGGGTAAGGAGGAACCGGATGTGAGTGAAATATGCTTATCATTCGTAACTTCTTATTATAAATAGCATCTTGATGAATTTCATAATATTTATCAGTATCTTGAATTAAAGCAAATGAGCCATATGATTCAATGTTTGATTTAAGACAATAAAACTGTTTACCGATATAATGATATTGATAATCTTCCTTAGAAACTTTAACATTTTTAATATCTCCAAAAATGAGTCCGCAAGCTTCAATAGGATCTGAATCTCTTTTACATTCTTTTAATTCTGTCACAATTTTTTCAGTTAGAAACAGAATTATATCTTTTTCAAGTTTCATAATATTATTTCACAAAATATTCAAATTAACGTTAAAGCCGCACTAAGTGTTGCTAACCGTGCTAACTGAGGGTTGATTCCAGATCCAATAACGATTACATCGGTGTCCTGTAGCTTAATATTTTTTTTTAAAAACACAGCTTTAAAATAATCATTTAGAGTATCACTAACAACTATATCATTATTAAGACTTTCTGAATCAGATTTGGTAGGGAAAACTAAATTATTACCATCGTAAACAATACACGTTGCTCCAGAGCCATTAACTTTAATAGCAGCATCTCTTTGACTTACACCATCTCGAATTTTTTTAATGCCTGTTTTCACTAAACAGAAATAGCTTGATGTATTCTCAGAATCTATTATTATATCTTTTAAAATTGTTGAATCTCCTTTTTCCATTAATGGTATTACCTTCATAATTTTCTTTAAGTATTCTAATCCTGTACTTGTAAGAATGTGCCCTTTTCTTCTTGTTTGATCTAAAACAGATATATACTTCACAGCCTTTAATTTATTGATTAACGATTTTGCTGTACCCTCTCCAATCAATAACTCCTTTTTTAATCGGTATCTTCCAATTCCTTCTGGATTTTCATCAAATATGAATAATGCTAGTATAACATGTACTTTTTCAAATGTTGGTCTAATTGTGGAACTCTGAAATAAGGTATCTAATTCTTTAAGCATTACAAAATAATTAAGATATTAAAGTTAAAAAATATTTAAATTATTATTAATCTAAAAAAATCCATTCTCTTAATTTAAATATTAAAACCACTATATAATTCTAAGATAGTATGCCCGATAAGGAAGGAGAAGAGCATCAAAACCGGATGCAGAAATTTGTTGCATTGAAATCTACAGAAGCTAGCACTACAGAGGAAACAGATAAATACTCAGTAGAGAAAGCTGATGAAGAGAGTAAAATTAATTGTGCAAATAAGTTAAGTCCTCATGGAGTGTGCTATAGATATTCAATCTTTTTAAATAATCAAGGCTCAAGACCGATCTCTGATGTTGAAATTAAAGTATTATATCCAAGATTCTTAAAATACTTCAAATCTTATCCTCCAGAGATAGATATTATTTCTTCCACTGAGGATTACGAAGAAAAAGTCAAGACACTAACTATTAAATTTAATAGATTAGATGACTCTAAACAAATATTCCTGCATTTTTCTCCTTATTCTCCTACAGCAACAGGTGAAATTAACACAATTATAACTTATGTGAACAATGATGGCGTTCCGAAAGTTATTAAATCCAATCCTATAGAAATCCAAATTAAAATGGTGAATATATCTCCCAAACTGATCCCCACTTCAAGTATTAGAGATTTTACACAATATCCTGGTATTAAGAGAGATATGATAAGCCTTGGATTTGAAAAAAGTAAGAAAAAGAATTTAAGTAAATTTTTCGATGTTTTAGAAAAATTGCCTCAGTTTCGTAATTTCCAATTAATTTCTAATGATAAAGATAAAGGAAATTTATGGTTCTTTGGTAACGAAGTGCTCTCTGGATATGATATTTTAATTCTTATTAAAATACGCATAAATATGATTGAAATAATTAATTTGTCAAAAGATCCTATCTATTTTATCCCATTTTTCTTTGGGGTTATTGAGAAACTCAGAGATCAACTTGATAAGTTCTATCACTTAGAATGTGTGAATTGTGGCAATATTCTCCCATATCTACCAAATAAGGGAGAAAAAATTCAGTGTAATAAATGCTATTTTGAGCAAATCTTTTGGTAAACAATCTTATTTATTAAATAGGCTAAAGAGTAAAAGGGAGATTAACACTTATCTGAAATCTTTTTAATTTTCTTAAATATTTCTCTTATTATTAAATTTTAATAAAGAAAAGAATTAATATTAAATAACATAAATAAAATTGTTATTTTATCTAAAATAGGGAATTCAACTCACATTCAAGAAAAATACATTACAAACCTCACTATGACCAAGAAGAATCAAAATAAAGAACTAGAGGTCCCACAACCACAAAATCTAGTAATTTTTAAAAGTAAAGTAGAAAAAAAACAAGATCAATTCACATTTGAAACAATCGACCAGGAAGATAAAATAAAACTCGCATATGATTTCCAACCACATGGTGGACATTATTTGTATTCGCTTCAATTAATTAATGAAAGTTTAGCACCTATTACTGCAGTGAAAATTAAAATTGATTATTCAAAATCATTGACCCTAACTAGAAGTTATCCTCCGACAATATATATCCCTGAACCTATCGAAGAAGCGAAAATGATAAAAATTAATGTTGAATTTGACGAATTGAATGAAAAAAGTTCAAGACAAATTAATTTACATTTTACTCCAACATCTTTAGGCAATAAAGGAGAGATAAAAACGGTAATTACTTATGTAACCACTAAAGATTTTGTAAGAGCTCTTAATACAACGCCGATAGAATTAATGCTTGATGAAATAACAATAATTCCTAAAATAATTCCAAGTACTTATATCCAAGAATTTTCTCAAAAGCAAGGAATGAAAAGAGCTATTAAAAGCATTGGAATAGGGAAAGTAGAAGAATTTGATACAGAATTATATTTCAATCTATTAGAACAAGTCTTTATTAGGAACCACCTCCAATTAATAGCGAAAGATCCTGCTAAAAAAATACTTTGGTATTTTGGTTCTGAACTTGAATCAAAAGAGGATGTATTAGTTATTGGTCAAATAATATCAAATAAAATCGAGATTATTGTTATATCAACTAATCATCATGTTCTTATATCATTTTTAACACTTTTTACTCATGAATTTAAAGAGCATCTTCTAATAAGAGAGATTGTTTCATCTCCAGAACAAATTTATGATTTGGAGTGCAAGTATTGTGGTGCAATCCTCCCTTATTTTCCAAATAAAGGGGAGGAAATTGCCTGTAAGAACTGTAGTTTTGAACAAATATTATGGTAAAAAAACCTATATTTGAAGATTTTCAACCTGAGATGATTTATTTCTATTATTTGAAGTTAATCTCCTAATCCATAAATAAAATTTGGTTTATCAGCATCAATCATCTATAATTTTCTTCTTTTTCACCTCTTTGTTAATTTTTTGTGAAAATAACTAACTCTTGTAAATTCTAAAATTTCTAAATTTAGCTTCTCAGTATTTGATTTAATTTCAAAATATTCTAAATTATCACTCTTTAAATGCTAATATGAAGAACTATTTTCTGATTTTAATAGTCTCAATCCTAAGATTTAATGAATTTCGTTTTTCCAGAAAAATAAAATAAGTTGCACGAGAATGGTCACTTTCACGATTCCGAATTTTGTCGTTAGACTTTTTTTATTTTTTTCTCAATAAACTTAAGTTTACATCAAAATCTTTAAATATGTGTAAGATCTTAGCTTATATAATAAGTTTAATTTAATCAAAAATTTTAAATTAAAATTATTAAACCAAAATAATAAATAAGTGGAGGAATGAATTTAAAAATGTCCGAATATATTTCCTGGTCTCCAATTAGGCGTTTAATGAAACACAATGGTGCAATAATCGTAGCTCGAGACGCTGTAGATGAACTTGTTGATTGGATGGGTCAATCAGCTGAAAAAATCACAAAAACTGCTTTAACCTTAACCAAACATGCAAAACGAAAGAAGGTAACTAGGGATGATATTTTACTAGCTATAAAATACTTCTAGTTTAGTATTAGAAGGATTTGATTTATAATACTAATAATAATACTTTATCTTTTTTTTCTTTTTTTGAAATCCTTTTAGTTTTATTCCTATTAGTCGTTAAACTAAACTTTATGTCGTAGGTAAATGGCCTGTAATCTAAACGCTTGATAAATATGACCGATAGTGTGATGTATATTGAATGCAAACCAATCTTCGTAAGTCATCTCTCTCCCAAAAGGGGATTTAAATTTCTTTTGAAGATCTTCTTCAGTAAATTTAATTCTTACCTCTTCATAAGCTTTAATTGCATTGTCAAATAAATCTAATAATTGTTCATATAATGGTGCGGTGGATTCAGGATCTAACTTTATAGCGATCTCCTTATTATCAGCATCGGGATTCGAAGTTTTTTTCATTGCCCAATTTAGTAGAGTGACCGCATGCACAAATACATTCAGAGCGGTTTCTTCCTCTTCGAATAAGGATTTTCTCATGGAGTCCTCAAAATGATTATCTTTTCGCTTTTCAAAAAGGCTTTTTGCATAATCATATACAAACTTTAATGACTTGATACTTTCTGGCATAATTTTTAATATAGGATGTTAAATTTAAAAATTTTTAGAAAAAAATTTTCCCTCTCCAATATGATAAGAGGAAACTAAATTTGTTGATTACTAATCCAGTTATCCAATTTTACACCTTTCCTGTGAAGTCTTAAATTAAGAGCTCCTATGTGGAGCATTAAATGGCGAAGGTTATATAGTAGTGAACTTAAAACGCTATTTCCGTGCCATTCAAATACAGAAGGCTGTATCATTTCATCTGAAGTTAACTCTTTAAACCGATTTTTTGCTTTTTCTTTAATATCTGATAAGTAATCTAATAATTGGCTACGTGTTAGTGTTATTTTTGGTGCTTGATTTAAATTTTGAGATGGTTCTTTACCAAATTTCGATTTAAAACTTTTACGGGCTTCTTTTGAATCCGAAAGGTACCAATCCAGGTACCACATGACGTGAAAAGCTACATGCCAGAATGGGGGACCATTAGTTCTATCATCCCATTCGTCTTCAGGGCAACTTTCTAAGTTTTTTTCTAACATCCCGATTGCAGCACCATATTGCTCATTAATTGCATCTGAGAAGGTTTTTTCAGTATCATTCATTCTTTTCTCAACTAATAACAATAATTTATCATTTCTTAGGTCATATTATAATTTTTAATATATCTTTTTTTTTATTACTTTTAAATTATCTCATAAACTTTAAATCAAGGGTTATACTTAATGTTAAAATAATAAGCATCTAAAATTTACCATCAATCAAGGAAATTGGAGATAAAAATGGATAAATTCGAACTTATTAAAAAGGCATTTAAAGCAGAATCCACTGAAAAAGTACCATATGCTATTTGGAAACATTTCCCGGAATT
The DNA here is from genome assembly GCA_048882645.1 of Candidatus Thorarchaeota archaeon. Taxonomy (GTDB): domain Archaea; phylum Asgardarchaeota; class Lokiarchaeia; order Sigyniarchaeales; family SOKP01; genus Loki-b32. The sequence goes on along the minus strand of JBHLRJ010000001.1, from coordinate 25,003 downwards.
TGATAAAACGCCTGAAGGACTTTTAAAAGCGCAGATGGATTTCCAAAATAAATTTGATTCTGATATTATGAAAATCTCAATTTCTGGTCGTGCTTTTGCTTCTGATTTTGGAGCAGAATTGGGAGGTTATGATTCCGATTCTGGTTCTAGAATATGTGTGAAATATCCAATCAAAAGGCTAAAGGATTGGGAGAACATTAGAAAGATTGATGTAATGGTTAATGAATTCGGTAATCAGATTAAAGCTATGAAATTAATTCATCAGGAAGTTGAGGGGAAAGTACCAACTATGATGACTGTTTTTTCACCTTTCATGGTTGCATCCCAAATCGATCCTAGTATAATTTCGCATTATAAAGAGGCTCCTCAACTGATTGGAGTACAATTTAAGATAATCGTTTCAGCTATGATAGATTTTACCAAAGCTTCACTAGATGCCGGAGCTGACGGCATTTTTCTAGCCACACAACACTTTAACAATAAACTAACCTATGAGGAGCGAATGGAACTAGAATTTATACCAATTAAGTCACTAATTGAAAAAACATTAAAAAAGGATAATTTCCTTGTCCTTCATCTCCATGGTGACAATCCTGACTATAATTTTGCTACCAAACTACCTATAGACGCGATTAACTGGCATGATCAGCAGACACCACCGAACCTCTCTGAAGCGAGACAAATATTTAATGGGGGACTTCTTGGGGGATTAAACGCAGAATCATGGAAAGATATATCCGATCCTACAGAAGTTTCTTCAACAATCTCATCGGTTTATAAAAACTTCAATGGTTCAGGATTAATAATCGCACCAGGTTGTGTCATTCCCCAATTTGTAAATGATCTAATAATAGAAGAGGTCGTGAAAACTATTAAAAATCTCTAACACACTTTTCAAAAAATAATTAGCTTAAGATTCATATTATTAATTATTCAAAGAATAGATCTTTTTTGAAATATGTGATTTTACTAAAAAAGAACCTATCATCATCGTGAATTACTAGTGCAAAAATATATTCCAGAATACAATAATGATGATTCAATAGTTAGATCGAAATATCATGGTCCGAAATTTGATGCCCATGTTCATTTAGGGAGGATAGGGGGTATTCAAAATTTAATTAAATTTAGAGAAGAATTTAATATCAAAAAATCAATTGGAATTATTTGGGGAAATGGTTATGAAGAATTAGAGAATAAATTCCCTAATAAGTTTGTATTAGCAAAGTATTTCAGAAGTAGGGAGCTTTTTAAAACAAAGCCAAACCTCAAATTAATATTAGATTTAATTGATGAGATTTATCAACAAGAATTTCCTGTTGTAAAATTTTGGTTTGGACCGAGAGTGAGAGATTTTGTTAAAGAACAACTTAAAATTGATCCACCAAAAATCAGGTTATCTGATCCCTTTTTTAAATCAATATTTGCTAAGATAGCAGAATTAGGGCTCATATTATTAATTCACGTTAGTGATCCAGATCTTTGGTATGAGAAGGTTTATCAACCAGTTAGTCGATATGGAACTAAAAGAGAACATATCGAAGATTTTGAGGAAATTCTGTCAAGTTTCCCAAATTTAAAAGTACAACAGGCTCATTTTGGGAGTCAACCTGAGCATTTAGAAAATTTGGCAAGGTGGTTTGAATTATATCCAAACTACTATATAGATACTTCTTCAGCGAGGTGGATGGCACGCGAGCTTGGAAGGTATCCCAAAAACGCAAGAGAGTTTTTTATTAAATTCTCAGATAGAATTCTTTTCGGCACAGACATTGTGCAAGATCGAAATAAACCAATTTCAGATTATTATCGTACTCGTTATTTTACCTTCCAAGCACTCTTAGAAACAAAAATTCGAGACTTACCCCTACCTTTTCCGGATCCAGAAAACGATAACAATACTAAAATAAATGGATTGGATTTACCACAAGATGTTTTAAAGAAGATATATTGGGAAAATGCTCGTAGGTTATACAGCCTAAAATAACCAGATTTTAGAGAAATATGTCCATTCCGGGAGGAAGCCATTGTTGGTAAATTTTTAAATGATCATTAAAGAAATCTGATAAACCATTTTTTAAACATATATCCAACCAGTGAAATACTACTTCTTGTCCATATTTCTCCTTAGAGATTTTCCCGAACATATTACTTAAATAACTTGAGATTATATTTTTATCCTCAGGAGTGATATCTTTTGATAAACTTTCTACCAATATCTTTTCGATTTGTAGCATATATGATTTGAAACTAGTTAAAATTTCTAAAATTTCCGTTCTTTCTGGAGGATTTTCGTCAGTTCTACTTATAAACCTGTTAAACTTCCCGAGATTTTTCATCAAGTTTTTAATAATTTCTAAAAAATAAGGTAGTTCTAATTTAACTAAATCCTGTTCTAATTTTCTAGTTATAAATGTATTCATTGTTATTTTATTATAAAAATAAATAACAGGTAAGGAAATATCTTTATCAAAACGCCTAATCAATGGCATTCCCATAGTATAATACCTTGTTTCACCTGTACCTGCAATATGTATTGCTGGTTGGATTGTTTTTGATATTAAATATTGCCGGGATTCAACTCTAGGAGTTAAAAAAGAAGCATGATCAGAAAGATCAGGATTATCCTTTTCAAGACTAAAATCGATTAAATTCCCACAATTATTACATTTACATTTAACATGAATCATGGATGCATAATCCTGACAACTTAGTTCCAATCTCTTACAGAAACATTGTTCACTATTACATTCATAGAAAAATGGAACGAAATCAGGTCTAATCTCTCTTAAGGGAGGTTGAATCCTACGCTCTAGAAATTCATTTTCTAGGTCAACATAAGCCTCAACATATTTGTTTTGATTTTTTAATAAAGTCTCATAAAATGGTAATAATAGCTTTTTATAGTCTATATCTGATGCAGAAATGAAAAGATATCCTTGGTCAAAAATGATATTAGAAATTGTACCAATTATATTGATAAACCAATCAGTATAGTTTTCGGCATTATTTTGTGATATTTTAATTAGACGCAGTGCTTCCTCCAATCGTTCTTCTAACAATTTTTTATGCCAATGATCATCCACACAATTATTAATAGAATTAATGTATTTTTTCCTAATTTCTTGAAATTTTTCCAAGAGATAGGGCATAGATGGCAAAGGAAGATCTCTGATCCTCATACCCAGAAATTGCTTTTCTATCTCTGGATTTATTGAAATTGAAAAACCATTAGGAGAATCACTCTGTGAAAATTTGGTTTTAATTAATTCTGAATGGACTTTGTCATAGTCCGCTACATAAAAAATAGGAATTATACTATCATCAAGGTGCTCTAAAGCTGCTCCACAGGCAATTTTGTTAAAAAGAAATCTTTCTCCACCGAAAAATTTTGGTTGATGTGAAACCTCTAAACTTAAACTATTAGGATTAGTAAGATAATTCTCCAGATGTATCTTAGCTTTATCCGTTAGTAAATTATATTTATTATTTGTGTTTTTAAAAATTTTTCCTAATGATATTTTTATCTCATCATTCCTTTTATTCTTTCCGCTTTCTCTTTTTATTTTTTTAGCAAGAGAAATTGTATCACTCATAGATTGGGGTATGAGATCCTTCATACCTTCAGAAATCCATGATTTTTGTCCTTCTAAAGCATATAAAAGGTAATATTTTAATGGGTCCTCGAATTCCGCGTCTACCATCTCTATTTACCTAAAATTCAAAGTTTTCAAAATCTACCTTTAAGTATTCTGGACTAATAAATCCTTCAGCATACTTTACACCAATTTGGTATCCCAAATATCCAGCTCGTTCTTTTATATAATCAAAGATTCTTAAATGTTTATTATTATCAACAAATTGCGATTTATAGGCTCTAAGAGCATTTATTTTATCATCAATCGAATCAGAGATATCGATTAAAAAGTCTAATTTTCTATTCATGTCCTTTAAATGGGAATGGTCAAAATAAAAAAGATATTTAGGGGAAAATTCAGAATAATTGGATTCCGTTTTTGTTAATTTTGCTTGAAATTTAGCTGCATTTACGATCTGATGACAAGCTATGTGGTCGGGGTGCCAATCATTAGCTGGATGGGTAATAAGAATATTAGGCTTATATTTTCTAATCACTTCGGATACATTTATTCTGTTCTCGATCGTATTTCTGATATATCTATTTGTCATTTCTAGAGTAATTCTTAGATCAAGATGTAAAACTTCAGAAGCTACTTTCGCTTCAGCCATTCTTTTTTCAATAGTCCCAAATGGAGTGGGTTCTCCATTTGATAAATCTAAAACACCAATCTTCTTTCCTTTTTTCTTATAATGGGCAATCGTTCCCCCACATCCGATTTCTGCGTCATCTGGATGAGCTCCGATTACTAAAATATCTAATTCTAGGTCCATTTCACTCCACTAAGTTTCAAGTTCTCTAATTTGAGAAATTATTGATTCTTGTATTTTTTTAAAATTATATTTATTAATATCATCCACACTATTGAAATAATTTGAAAAAATTGATTTATAGACATTAACATTTTTTTTTAAAGGATTATTCGAGAGTAGTTCAATCAAATGAATATACTTTTCTATTCTTTCTTCTCCTTTCTTAAATAAAAAACTATCTTTTGCATTTTTCAAAACCGCATCTCTATCTTTATATATTACTGGGACCCCTATTTCGATAACTTCATATCCCTTTTTCATTGATTTCATCCATATTTCAATAGGTATTTCATATCCGTTTGTTTCTAATTCCAAATCATTTATAGCATCACATTTATATGCTTTTAGTCCGCAAAATGCATCTGTAATGGAAAGCCCGAGAGTATTAAGAATTCCTGTGATGATCGAATTAACAAGAAATCTATCTTTCCAAGGATTTTGCCAGAAATGGTCTGAATTTTTATATCTTGAACCTGAAATAATTTGTTTTGAGGGATTTTTAAGAATTTGTTCAATAAATATGTACAAACATTTTGGTTCGTGTTGTCCATCCATATCGAAGGAGATTATCCAAGAGAAATTCCTTTCTTTAGCATATTTAAAACCATGTATAAGAGTATACCCATAACCTCGATTTTCTTTAAAGTTAATTATATTAAATAGGGAATTAATATCATTTTTATCCAAAATTTGCATTGTTCTGTCTATTGAGCCATCATTAATGATAAGGATCTCCAAATTAAGTTCATTTCTATTCTGTAAATTTTGTTGTACATGACGTAGATGTTCTAGTATATTCTCAATGTTTTCTTCTTCATTAAAACACGGAATTAGTAAAAGAATTTCAATTTTATCTACAGAAATGTTCAACAACACATCTTACTTTATAAATCTTCATTGAAATAATATTTCTAAATTTTTAGAATTGTTGATTTTTATTTATAAAAATTTAGTTATTTACAGTTGAGTCGCAAAAAAGCTAATGAAGCACAACTCCGACACATATGCTTATAATTCGATTTGTCATGTAATTTGAATCATCTAAAACCAAGAGAGAAATTAATCCAACTACATCTTCCGTAATTCCCACTCTTGTTAATAGAGACTTTATATTTATTGTATTCCAAAAATTCTTAATTGCCTTGGGATTATTCTTATAAATTGGTGTGACATGATAACCTGGACAAATACCATTAGCAGTTATTATTGGTACTAACTCATTCACTAAAATTTTTGTTAAACTTTCTTTAAAATTTATATCCATAATTTAAATCCAAAAAATCTTTTTTTAAGATTTCTTTTAGAGACTTGAATGAAAAAAGTTTATTCTGGGATTTTTCTAATTGAGGAAAGGAGGAGTCTTATGCCCTCAGATAACATATATATCATAGCTGGAAATGACGGCGTAATTTTTGATGCAGGATATGGAAATAGAAGTGCCGTTCGAACTGTGGTAAAGCAGTTTAAAAAGTTAGAACATGAATATAATAACGAAAATCAGAATTTTAAAATTAAAAGAATTCTTGTCTCTCATGCACATTCAGACCATTTCAGCGGTTTAAACAAGTTAAGTGAAAAATTGGGCTTAAAAGTTATCTTAACAAAAAGAATTGCAAATATTATTAAAGATAAAACTAGTTTTGAAAAGAGATATAAAGGAAATGATCCTGAAGATTTTTTAAGAATTAGCAGAAGATTTACTCGCAGGATAAAACTCTACTTTCGAAATCTAGGTGAAAAAACGTTTTATAAATGGATATTTGGTCTTTCTTATTTGAACAAACCTCATGAAATTATTGAGGAGAATTCAGATATTTGGATTAATAATGAGAAGTGGAAGATTTTTCACTCTCCTGGTCATTCCACTGATCATATTTCTCTTTATAGTGAAGAGAAAGGAATTCTTTTTTCTGGAGATAATGTTTTAAAAATGAAATCTACCTGGCTTGGCCCACCAGAGTCAGACTTAAATGATTATTTAGAAACTATTCGGTACATACAAAAATTACCAAAATTAACGTTAATCTTACCCGCTCATGGTGATATAATAGAAAACCCTACTGAAACACTTACTGCGATTCTAGAGCGTATGAAAGAAAGAGAAGAACAAGTATTACAAGTAATTTATAAGAATTCATTTAAAGGAGTTTCACCAAAAGATATCACTAAAATAATTTATTCCAAGCATAAAATAATAAAGCGAATTATCGCACGTGATTGGGTTGTTTTAACGCTAAAAATGCTGGAGAATAATAAAAAAATTCGGCGAAAAACACTCAAGAAAAAGATCTTATTTTTTCCCTATGAGGACCAAACAAAATTAGAATAAAGTTTTTTACCTATATTTAAAGATCTTACTTTTTTTGGTTTAATTCTAGATTAATATTACAATAATCCTATAGTGATATTAATTTTAAAAGTAAATAACTCTAATCTTCTTTTTAATATGCATAAAGAATCAGAGAAATATTTTAATGGACCATATTTAAAAAATAACACAGTTCTTTATCGACAATATCAAAAAAATATCGTTAATAGCTGTAAAAGTAAAAATTCATTGGTAGTTTTGCCAACAGGCTTAGGAAAAACGATTATTGGTATTTTATTAATTGCTCTTTCTCTTAAAAAGTATCCTAAAGCCAAAATTCTAGTTCTTGCTCCCACACGGCCCTTAGTTTCTCAACATAAAGCATCTTGTGAAAAATTTCTTGACATTGATTTAGAAAAGATTATTTCTTTTACTGGTAGAGTTTCTCCCGAAAAACGAATCTTATTATTTAAAACTTCAAAGGTCATAATTTCTACACCTCAAGTAATAAATAATGACCTAATGAGAGGACGTTATGATTTAAGTCAGGTTGCATTAATAATTTTTGATGAAGCTCATAAAACGAAAGGAAGATATTCATATAATCTTATTTCGAAGGAATATCTTAATACATGTAGCGATCCATTAATCTTAGGATTAACAGCATCCCCCGGAAAAAATTATGAATATATCCAGGAAATTTGTAACAATTTATTTATTGAGAACATCTTATTTAGGGGTTATGAAGATGAGGATGTAAAAGATTACATTTATGAAATTGATACATATCTAAATCTGGTATCTTTACCAACAGATATATTGGAAATAAGCCAAGTTTGGCATAGTTTATTTACTAAATTTTTAAGATTTTTTATTGATCGAAAGTTGATTAATCCCTATAAAAAATATTATTCTAAATTAGATTTCTTGAGAATTACTTCTGATTTAACTCTGTCATTTAGATATGAAGAAGGTTATATCTCCGAAGAAGACTACCTTGATAACATCTTCTACCAAGATCCTATGATTATTGATATGATAAAAAAGAATGATGTTGATGTTCATACGGTTTTCTCTTATTGTTCCAGTTGTATTTCCATACTTCATGCAAAAGACTTAATTGAAACTCAAGATATTTCTCTATTTCTATCATTTCTTGAGAAAATTAAGTTTAAATCAGAGGAAGGTATAATGTCAGCAAAGAGAATAGTGAATTCTAAACATTTTTCACTGGTAAAATCAATAATCGAAAATAAAAATTTATCGGAATCTGTTCACCCTAAAATAAACAAGATTATTTCAATAATTACTGAAGAAATGAAAGAGTTTAATAATCAAAAGATAATCATTTTCACTCAATTTAGGGAAATGGCAGAATTTCTGAAGTTACAATTACAGAATGAATTTCAAAAGAAATTAATGATTGAAAAGTTTATTGGTCAAACGTCCAAAGTTAATGATCTTGGCTATTCTCAAACAATGCAAGGAGAAATATTAGAACAATTTCGATGTGGAACTATTGATGTTCTAATTGCTACGAGTGTTGCTGAAGAGGGAATAGATATTCCTAATGTAGATGCAATAATATTCTATGAACCAGTCCCCTCTGAAATAAGGCTAATTCAAAGACGTGGAAGAACAGGGAGATATGCTCCTGGCAGGTGTTATATTCTTATAACTGAGGATACCATTGATATCCCTTTTTACATTGTTGCCCGAAGAAAAGAGAAATGCATGAAATCTGTTCTAGCGGATTATGAACAAGTTGAACTTAGTAAAGATCTGGATCGTACTCCCATTTCATTTTCCACCTCAGAAGCAAATAATTTTTCTGAATTGGAAATAATCAAAAATTATAAGAAAAGAAGAGAGAAAGAAAAAGAACTTTTAGTTCATCGGTCTATTGAAGAAATAATTTTTCAGTTAGATAATTTTTGCAAAAGTAAAGAATATAAGAAAATTAAGGAATGTGGTGTAACTTTCTATTCTGATTTAATAAAGATGGATTTACTAACTATGAAACATAAGATAGCTCAAATAAAAGGTAAGAAAAAATCACCCCTAAGAAAGAAGAGAGTATATCTAAATAAGAATGTAAAATCCATAATTAACATTGTAAAGCATTATGGAGAAAATGGAAAAATAGGATATGATGAGCTACAAAACCTTGCTAAGGAGGAAGAGATTGAAGATAAAAATTTCACAACGCATTTTAATCAAGCCTGCTTTTTAGGATATCTTAGAAAACAAGAAAATAAAGTTTATTTCATGATGGACCATTCCTAATACCTATATTTACAGATCTCAAAGAGAATGAAGAAAATTAGATAATTAACTGACTTTTTCCTCTTTTCGTTTAATAACATAATAAATAATAATAATTATAGTAATGATAATCGGAATTATTAATGCAGCAGGATTGTTTCCAGTAATTAAAAACAAATACCATGAAAACCCAATAATTGAAGAAAACAAAGCAATTATAGGACCATACTGTACAGCAAAATTCCTTAAATTATGCTTGATCATCTGAAGTTTGAAGTTAGTGCTTTTTATAACTTCAAGCTCAGCTTCGTCTATTCCATCTAATACTTCGGGATTTTCAAAATATATTGAAAAACGAGGATCATATTTACCTTGTAGTTCTCCTGTACTAATAAGATAAAGTAGGTGATCCTGGATATTTTGTTTCCTAATCTTTAATTCATTGTTTAGGAAATTTATTGTTAAGAACTCATTGGCAACAGCTTTAATAGTCATTTCAATATATGCTTTTAAAATCAATCGCTCTAAAGATTTCACCTTCTCGTCTAGTATTTCGGAGTATTCATTAGTGAATTTTTTAAAATCCTCCAAAATAAATTTAGAAAATTGAGTGAAATTTTTGGATTGCTTATTATATTCTTTAATCATTGTATTCGTAGATTTAGTAAGCTCTTTAATCTCAGATTCAATGTTTTTTGCTCTTTTTTGGATTATAACATTGACCCTTTTAAATTCTTTAATTTCAATATTATCTTCTACTTTTTTTTCAAGATTACCTAACAATTGACTTAATTTTATTTTACTACTATTTATATAATCCATCAGTTTTCCACGAAAAGACTCATTTTTCATGATTTCTATTTGTTCTTGTATTCTCTCAATTTTGTTGTTGTATTTCTCTAAAAATTCATTCTTTTTCTTTACAAAAGATTCTCTTATCTCTGGAATTAACTTATTTAAGTCATCTGTTTTATTCGAAATAATTCTTATTTCTTCTTCTATCTTTTCTTGGGACTGTCTAATTCTTTCCCTAAATTCGCTTTTTCTGTTATTATGGTCTTCTTCAATTACACTGTAGGAATCATAATCTTCAGACTCTTTTAAAAATCTACTAAAGTAATCTTTCACTTCTATTTCAATTGAGTTGAATTGTTGTTCAATGAAGTTTTGTGTAGAATTAAAGAGGGTGAGATTTGTGGATATTTCATCTATAGCACTTAAACTATTTTCTATTACAGATTCGAAGTATTCTTTTGTCTTAATAAATTCTTCTCTATCTTGATCAATTTGCAGGATTGCTACTTTATCATAAAATTTCTTCGGAATAACTTCTTCAAAAACTCTTAAATCAGTGATTCTATTTTGGAGTTCTAACATATTTGTATTTAGTGTCATATTTCTAATACTAGAATCATATAAAGCTAAAATCTTTCCAACTCTTTCCCTATTTGGTTTTAACAATTGGTTATCGATATAATTTCTTAAATTTTTATTTAAGTAATAAAAATCAGTATAAACTAAAACAGATTTATCATTCTCATCTAACTCAGCATTGATTTTCGAGATCTCAATCATATCTTTTAATCTTTTAATAATAGCTTTACATGAGAGTTTTAGCTCATCTCCTAATTCAATTAGTTTAATTGTATTAGTCTTCTTCTCTACAGTCATTGCATTTATCTTGTTCGAGATAACATTATTAACTACTTCATCTTTTAAGGTCGATACTTCATTACTGAAAAAATTTTGAAATTTATCCCACTGTAATATAGTAAGTTCTGATTTCTCTTGAAAATCTTCAATATTTTTCTTACAACTATTTAGTTTTTTGATAAATAATTTATTTGTTTTATCAAAATTAGCTTGAATAAGATCAAACTCTTTAACTACATCTTCAATTTTATATATTTTTGATGAGGAAAACATATTTTTAATATTAGCCAATTCTTTTTTCAACTTTACAATTTTTCCTGAAACAAATTCATCAAAGTCATTCATTTCAATTTTGTTTCGTTCTTCTGTTACTTTCTCTTTTAATGATTGCGCTTGTTTTGCTATTGAATCAATTATGGTCGATTCTAAATTTTCCAAGTTGTCTTGCAAATGTTTGAATAACAGGTATAGCTTTTGTTTCTTTTTAATCTCATTCTTAACAGTATTTTGAATATTTTTAATTTCCTGTAATTTTTCATTCAATAAGACATCGGATTCTTTTTTAATGTTATTAAATGCTTCTTTAAATTGACTTTTAGCAATTTTTGTCTTAGTTATTTGACCAATTTCAAAGATATCATTATGTAATTTTTCGTTTATTTCCATGATATTCTTTAAATTTTCCTTGAAGAATTGGAAGCCTTCATGGTAGAATTTATATTCAGAATCGTATTTTTCCTTAATCCTTAACCAATTTTCAATTACATCTTTATGTTTTCGGACTATCCCGCTTTCCTTTGTGGTGATTTGCTGGGAAATATTATATATTACTTTATCATATTTGTTAATATCTTCAGAAATTTGAATCAATTGCTGTACTACTAAATTAAATTTGCTTTCAAAATATTCTTTCTCAAGAGTTTCACTGAAAGCTTTTTTAAAAGAATCTAGCTTTTTCTCTAAATCTTCCTCTATTAAAATAAGCCGCTCCATTAAATTTTCTAATAAATTTCTCAAATTTCTTTGATCTTCTTTCTCTTGGATTTTTCCTTTGAGAATAGAATCAATCTCTACGAGTTTATTCTGGAATGTGGAATAGATCTTATTCCATTGAGAGATTTCAGAGCTTAATACGTTATGAAAATTTGTAAAATAAAAAATTTCATTAAATGAATTTTCAATATTTTCGTTTAAGAAATCAGCCTCCATTACTGCATCCCGTATTATAAATTTCAGCCTTTCTCTTGCGTAATCAATTTCATTAATCAAAAGATAGCTATCAATTTCATCCCTTATTTGAGCACCAATATTTCTTAATTTAAACGTCATATTAAATATATCATTCTTAATTTCCTTTAGTTTCTCTTTTTCCTCAAAAATTCTCTCAATATTAATTTCTGTGTCTGAAACAATTATTTTTTCCAAAAAATAACTTAAGTAGAAAATATACTTCTTCTTGGCAAAGAATCCCTTTTTGGTCTTAATACTCCCCTTAAAGAAATTTCTTGTAATCATATCTTCGATTATTGGAAATATATCTTCTTTTAATTTCAGATTTTTCACATCAGATGTCCGAAATTCCTTAAACATATCTGAAAGGGAAATTATACTCTTATTACTAATTTGTTCATAAAATTTTTGAATGAATTTCTGGTGAAATTCACCCAAATTTCGACTATAATTCCTAAATTCGATATTGTTATCTAAAATTCGTAAATGAAAATTATAATTAAGATTTATATAGGAAATTAAATCTACCGCCTCACGACCTAATCCAAAAGTAGTTTTTAACTGATTTATATCAATGTAATTCTTTTTTTCCAATTCTCTGAACAAAACTCTCTCTATTTCATCGATAAATTTCTTCCAGATTATTGATAAAAGGATAATTAATTTTGCGATATCAACTATTTGAGAGCTATTCCAATTTTCTTTATTACCCAAAATCTCTTCTAATTTGAAATTAATAAATAAGTATACATCTGACGGATTATACTCCAACATCCATGAATATAATTTAAGTACATAAACAATCCAAAAAGTATCATTAATACTTTCTATTTGATTATATCCGTACCCACCATTCTCCTTTTGAAGTTGATGAAGATATTGGATTTCTTTATCTCTTACTTCAGAATCCATGTCTAAGTATTTTAAACAAAGAAATCTAAATATTAAAGCTTCAACTTTTTTTTTACTATCCCCGATATATGTACGAAATTGATCCTTATTATTTCGAACATCTACTCCCAAATAATTGAAAATTTCCATTACGAAAAATAAAGTATTAGACTGGGAAATTCCTCTACAAATATCACAACTATTATCATGACAATGTAAAAATTTATTTCCTTTTCGTAAAGATAACACAAAAGTTTTTATTTCTTCTTTAGTGTGATCTTTACCTGCCATAGATAAATATTCTTTTAGAAGCCCAGATATTTTTAAAATACCTAACGCAAGATATGTGGAGTAGATATCTGCTTGTTTCTGAGAATTGGGTGATAGCTTAAAGCCTGATTGTTCATATTCTCTAATTTCACAATTTTTAATGAATTTAAATATTTCGTTTCTCTTTTTTTTTTTTTCTTCTTTTAGATATTTTCTTATTAATAAAAACCAAAATAGATTTTCGAGGTTTAAGTTTGGATCATGAAATAAATTCTCTTCAAAGTACTTATAAAACCCAATTAATTCATTATAATTTCTTAAATAAAAACTTCCAATATTTCTTCTTTTTACAATTGCAAATGATATAAAAGGTTCCTTTTTGAATTTAGTGATATATGGATACGCAGATTTCTCCTCATCGTGGTTCAAACTAATATATACCCCGAGAATCTTAAATTGCTATTTTGTGATTAATGAAAATTTTTACATTTAATTTTTTGGAATAGAATAAACTAAGTTTAGTAAGATTTAATATTTAGAAATATAATTAAAAGGATGAAAAGACAACATAAAAATCACTAACCTTTTCTTTCCTTTGGTAATGCATAGGCACGCTTTTTATTGAAATAGTATAAAATCCCTGAAAAAATTAAAATAACCAAAAATATATACAAAATTACATTTAGGACCCTCGGAGAGGGAGAAATACTAACCACCACATAGATTGGTATTGACCAAATTTTATTTGCATTTAGTGATGAATCTTTTGCCCAAATTCGTATAATATACTCTTCATAATTTGTATATGAAGTTAAATTGCCCCAAGTAAAAATCCACTGGTCTCCCGCTAAAAAGTCCATCGAAACATTGAACAGGAAAGACGTAAGATTAGATAATTCTGCTATCACATTTCCGGGGATCGGAGAATGTTCATCAATTATTTCAACAATGATATTGTAAGTTCGAATGGTAATAACAGTCTTATTTACACTGGGTTGAATATACGATATACTTGGTGGTGTCGTATCGTTGTTATCATTCTGACTTTGAGTAAAAAATAGCCTTCCCGTTGGGTTTATCTTCCCACCATCTCCAGTGTTAATTAAACTACGAAGATTAGAAAAATTCTGATTAGCAAACAATGCGGGAAATAACAAAAAACCCATAATAATTATTAACACAGAGGTCTTTTTACTATTCATGAGTAAAATTTTAACTTACATAGATGATATCGTATTCAAATTAGAAGTAAGTCTAGTTTCAATTTAAATTTTCAGTAATTTAAATGTATTTGTCAATTAATCAACAAAAAAAAAAGAATTATATGAATGAATAAAGAAACTCTAAATTAATTATAAGCTTGGATCTCCGTTGAATCCCCAAGTATCCTTTAAATTGAGTTTGTCATAAATTAATGGTGATTGAGTTTCATTTATAGACATCATTCTCCCTGAAGGTATTACATTTACAGCGTAATTAAAAGCAGTTCCTATTGTCTTACCTTGGTTCAATTTTTCCCAAAAATAATGAAAGAACCATGATCCGGCAAAACTATCTGGATTACTATTATCTCGCCAATACCATGAAAGACTATCAGTAGTTGAAGTAATTAGAATAGTTTTAGGTGTGAATTCATACCAACTTTCTCCTATAGCTGAATCTCTATTTAAAAAATTACCACTGAAACAGATATCTATATTAATCAGCAAACGCGCGCAATTGATCTTTCTGACTAGATTATAAAATTCTGTTTCACTGATAAAACTATCATCAGCTTCAAAATGAAATGATGCATTACCACCACCAACTACATTGTTCGAACCGTGATCTACCATATAAATAATTAATTTATCTTTTCCTCTGATATTTGAGGCAAAGGAATCGGGAATAGATACATTCAACTCTTGTTTAAATCTACTAGCATTAACATCATTATTTTCCACATCAACTACTGCTCCAGTTAGATCATTTGCTATTCCATCAGTGGCATTTATATCTATTACATTATCATTGGTATGATAGAGCATTAAAAAGATGTTATCATCTGTATATCCGTGATTCTTTAAAATCCAATACACCTGTAATGCTTGAGCTGGAAACCCATCTGTATCCGTATTAATTGGAGGGGGCCATGGAATTGGAGGAGGGAACCAATAATCTACTTTAACATCATCAAAAAGTACCATATCTCCTCCTGACATATTACCCTCAACTGCTAACACTAAATGCAATTGAGTAATTTCATTTTGAGTAAAACTATCAGCAATACCTGTTGTATTTAAAAAAGTCCATCCTGCAAATGGTCCATATATCCCTTTTGACCAATCTGTTCTTACTACTTCGTCGCTAGAATTTAACCACCGTAATCCTATTCTTGCTCCTGGTCCAGGAAGGTTTATTACAGCAGGAATTACGGGTGGAAAATTTATATTTGTTGAGATATTAACCCAAGCAGAAAGATTATATGCTGCAGATTTGAATAATTCAAAGTAATTTGTCCAATTATATACAAATTCCATTCTCACATAAGCATTACTAAAATTCGATTTAGCAATCAATTGTACAACCCCCGGAGTATCATGACCAGGGATCAAATTATCCACAGTACCATATCCATTAGGATTAAAGTCTCCCACCCAATTAGTCGTTTCATTTGCAAATTTCCCATCATCAAAATCAGGGACTTGTTCTTTTCTATAGAAATCATTTGCACTGGATAAAATAATAGCTTTTTTTTCTCCTGGAATTACTACACGCTGCATTGTAGGAAGATAAATTATCCAATATGAAAAAATGAGTCCTAGAACTATTACAAACACTACTAAAATACCATATTTCATTACTTTTGGTCTTATTTTTAGCTTCATAATACTTCAATTAATCAAATTGTGTTTATAATGGAAAAGTACACGAGAATGTAATTTAAATATTACCTTTCTTTTTTAAAAAAATTATGGCCTTTTCAAATTAATCTAATAGGTTTTCAGCAAAAGATAAATAATAAAAAATAAAAAAAGAAATAATAAAGATTTAATCACTTATTTTTTTGGTTTTGATTCTTGTAGCACTTCCCTAATAGATGGTATTAAGAAATCTTCTTCAGTAGGATTTTCAATAATATTTAAAAGTTTATATTCAGTAATCATTTGAAGAATTCCCATAACGACCATACCATGATTATACATCTCATTAGCATCAGATAAATTTCTCCAGCAAAATGGGCATTCAGTTGTTAGAATATCTGCCCCCACTGCATTTGCCTCATCACAGCGAAGACTAGCTGTCCGTAAGGAAAATTCAGGATACCCTGCACGAACACCTCCCCCCGCCCCACAACACATACTGTTAAGCGTTATACGATACATCTCCTTAAAAACGATGCCCACATCTTCTTCAAGTTTTCTAAGAATGATTCGCGGAACTTCATACCATTCTTCAATTGCTTTGCCTATTTTACGACTATCCATCATAAGATTTTCAGATTTTTCTATCATCTCTTGTTCCATATCAACTGCGAAATGTCTACCTGTGTGACAAGGATCATGATAAGTGACAATCTTCCCCTTCAATTCTTTATTTGGCTTGAACTTGATTTTCTCTTGCTGAATTAATCTTGCTACAAGTTCAAATGCATGTTCCGTTTTGAAAGGAAGTTTTTCATCTTCCTCCATCCATTTTGGGTAATCAATAGTAAATGTTCGATAACATCCAGCACAACTGAAATATACCATTTTTACATTCTTAAATGCTTCAAGGTTTTTTCTCATCAATTCTTGTGCTGTATTCACCGCACCAATTCTGAAGAATGGGCTTCCACAACATACTTCGTTATCAACTAATGTAAAATTCATCCCTAATTGTTCAAATAATTTTGCAGTTGCTATCGCAACCTCTACTTGACGATAACTAGCGGTACATCCTACATAATAAGCGATTTTAGCATCTTTATTATTGATAAACTTTTCTAAGCCCGCATCTTTAGCCCATTTTAATCTCTCTTTAGCTTCTCCGCCATATGGATTATTTCGTTCTTTCACCAAATTATCTACTAACTCATGCTTATCAATCATAGGGACTCCAGATTCCAAACAAGCGGCTCTTAAAGCTTCAATTATATCAACAGTTCGAACCTTATTCTCACATTGAGCAGAACATTGACCGCACGTAATACATGGTAAAATAACATCTCGAACTTCCTCAGTAAATTCCAAATCACCACTTAGTATAGAACGTGCAATCCAAATTTTACCCGCATTCCAAAATGCTTCCCAACCATATTCAATACCTGCCGGACAAGCATCAACCATGCCTTCATAAAGTACAGTACCTTGTTTTCCTGTATATTCTCCAATCCCTTCTTTATCGGGTTCACCGGAATAAGCAAATCTGCATGCTTTACAATGAATACACTTATAAATATCTTTTTTTAATTCTTCTAATCTTTTCATTCCTGTTTTTGACATTTTTTTTACCTCCTTATCTAATTTCCCCTTAGGGCAATGCTAATCGCCCGGGATGCATTATAAAATTAGGATCTACAAGCTTTTTAAAAGCCCTCAAATACTTCCAATACATTCCAGCTTGATAATAAGCTTGAATATGAATGTATGGATCTGGACGATAATTTAACCATCCTCGCTTTAGAGCATATTCTGTTGTCTCTCGATTTAAATCTTGGACCTTCTCAAAGTCAGATTGTTTAGTACTGTCAAAACAAACAATAGGCATACAAATTGCTTGTCTGCATCTCTCAATACTTGCAATCCAGATTACTGGAGGAAATCCATATTCTTCCATCTTTTTCGTGTACATATCCGCAAAATGAGCACATTCTGGCCATGGCGTATACCACGTAATAAATAGAAATCCTGCTTCCCAGAAACTGTATGGAATTGCAATTTTATTAGGTTTTTTCATTCTACTAGCAATTTGTTTAGGATGTAGTTCTTGTTTTACTATAGCATCAGGATTTTTTGCTCTCTTCTTAAAATCTTCAGCCATTTTATCAATTCTATTAACTACATAGTCCAGTTCTTCCTCTGTCTGGCACCAGGTTTCCCAGTTCATCCACCATTGTGAAATTCCGATATCTTTATAAAATTCGTAATCATGTGGAATCTTATCTTTAGGCCATCGAGCCATAACAAGAGGATAATTACCTCCTTGAACCATTACAGTGTGGTGAGAGATCCCAAATTCTTGTTTTGCAACCTCAAGAGTTAGATCTTGCATATCATAAGGATTATCCATGCCCCAGACGACAACCGTTTTAAATTTGGGGTGTGGAAAAATTTTAACTGCGGCTTTAGTAATAACTCCGAATGAACCTTGGCTTCCCATAAGAAAACTCCACATATCTGGTCCTATACCATATTTATAGAAGGGCTTTGCAAAAGGAAGAGCCCAAGAACCAGTACGTACAACGTCGCCATTGGGGAATACTATCTCTCCACACATAAAATTATCTCCTTGTGGGCCAACACTCGAAGTATAAAGTGAAAAACCTCTATCTATTGCATCACCCATAACCGTTGCTGCAGGAGGTGCACCGTCAGGAATTGGAGGTGCCCAATCGGGATGGTATTTGTGCATATAAGCCCAAAGTTCACCATTGGTAACTCCAGGTTCTATGATACAAAAGCGATTCTCTTCATCTATCTCAATGATACGGTTCATTCTTCCTAAATCAAGCAGAACTCCTCCCGGTCTTATCGTTGGACATGCAAATCCCCCTGATAATCCGCCAGAAACTGGACTAACCGCAATTTTTTCTTGAGTGCAATATACTAAAATTTTACGTATCTCTTCTACGTACTTTGGACGAACAACAATATCAGGAATTTGGCTCTCTAAACCCATAACCGATTTTGATAAGTATCCAGCAGTAATTGCTTTGTTGTTTGTAGCATATTCTTTGCCAACAATACCAATCATAGCCTCTAAATCTTTTTCATCTGGTAATTTATAGCTCATAATTTCTAACCTTTTAGGTTTAGTTTTTGATATAAATAATTTAATATTTTGGTAAATTAAGTACTGAATTTTAAATTTTCTTATATGTTTTTCATACTAAAGAAGACATTTTCTTTTAGAAAAGATGTGTCCTCTTTAAAAATTAGCATTCTATCAAAAAAAAAGGAATGGCTATTAGATTTCTTGATCTAACTCCTGTTGATAATTAATTTCTTTTAAAGTGGAACACGTCGAGAGTTTTTTACGTCTTTTATCATTAATAATCAATTCATGAAATTTTTCATTATCCTCATCAATAAATTCCCAAAATTCTTCATATATTTCCTGTATTGTTATCTTTCTTGTTCTTAAAGTAATTTCTTGTTTTTTCTCGTTGTTTTCTGCATTATAATTGCTCTTTAAGGATTGATACTTAATATCATTTCTATCAAGAATTAGTTTTTCAAAATGATGGTGATTATCTTCTTGATTCAAACGAAATGCTTTCACTCCATTCCTCAATTTTATTATGGTATCTTCGTTTAATTCAAAATCTACTTTTTGGTATCCCCGAATCTTCATATTCTTATCGATAAAAACTTGGAAATGATGGGGACAAATTAATCCTTTTTGGATTGAAACTGTGGTTGAATGCGAGCTTTTCTTTACATGTCTCTCAGGGATCCCAATAAGATCCCTAGTTTTACAAATTGGGCATATAACTTCTATTTTTTTGGTGGTTACTGGAACCAACATAATTAATGTGGATTGGATAAATTTTTTATGAGTTTAAAATAAATTCTCAATCCAATTATTTAAACACCTGCTTTTCTTGTTTCTTTAAATCGTTGGTTTTCTTATCTGTTTTGAATATTACTTCAATTGAACGTTTAATAGGATTGACAAACAAGCTAAAATCAATAAAGTTCTGATTTAATGATTAAGCTGAATATAATAAGGTATAAATACTCATTTTTCATAAATTTCAACAATTAACCAATGATATTCAATCCGATTTTGGATCTTTATCAAAAATATTATAAAGAAGGTGTTATGAAAAATGACTGTTAATTTTGCTGAAACGCTTTCGAAAGTTCCTATAACTGTTGATCCTGCTAAAATGATGAAATGGTTTAATGAAGAAGCAGGACGAGTTTATTATTTGATGTTTGGTATTACTTATGAATGTCAGTGTAATTGCAGACACTGTTGTACTGGGAATTACATAAAAGAAAAGAATCGTGATCTTACAACGGAAGAGATAAAAAATGTGCTAGATCAAGCTGCTAAACCTATGGTAGTAAACTTTTTTGGTGGTGAACCCACATTAAGACCAGATTTAATGGAATTAATTGAGTATGCTGCAGAGAGATCTATGTATGTTTTCACAGATACCAATGGTATAATTGTAACAAAGGATTTTGCCCAACAATTGAAAGATAGCGGTCTAGAATTGCTCTACGTTAGTATTGATAGTCCAGTTTCAAAGTTACATGATCAATATCGCGGATATAAAGGATGTTTTGAGAAAGCAGTTGGAGCAATTAAAAATGCACTTGATGTAGGATTAAAGTGTGTGATTTCTACTTATATGACAAAAGAAAGCTTAGCAAATGGGGATTTTGAGAAGGTAATACAAATAGCTAGAGATATGGGGGCTCATGGAGTAAGATATCTATTACCAACACCTGCCGGTAAGTGGTTACATGAGACTGATGTATTGCTTACACCCGAAGAGAAAGAAAAAGTTTGGTCGCTCACAGATTTTCCTTATGTTTGCAGAGATTTTTATTTCCAAACCCAAAAGTCAAGTCAATGTGCGGGAGTAGCAGGTAAGGCTTACATATATATTTCACCTTATGGTGACGTTCAACCTTGCTGTTTTATGCCACTTTCATTTGGAAATATCAGAGAAGAACCATTAGACACAGTATTAGATAAAATGTTTGACCATCCTATGTATAGGCATGAGTGCTTGTCAAAACAATGTCCTATGATTGATCCAGATTTTAGAAAGAAATATATTGATACGATTCCTGATGATGCTAAACTTCCATTTAGAATGTGAAGTACATATTTAATCTTTTCTTTAAGTTATTTTCCTAATATTATTCTAATTTAAAAAATTAATATATTAAAGCACTTTTTTTACAATCTCAGAGAAAATTATAAGCTAGTTATTTATAAAATAATTTGGAATTCCTTTCCAAGAAAAGCATTACGTTTTTAAATTTAAACAGCATAATTAATAATTAAATTCCAAGAATTTTCAAAAATTTGAAAATATTAGATTTTATGATAAATAAATTAGAGATTAAATTATGTCTGTAATGGAAAAATTTATCCAAGCGGTTCCACTCGTGAATCCTTGGATTAATAACTGGAAGGATGAAGGTAAAAAGGTTTTTGGATATTTTTGTTCATATATTCCTGAAGAAATTCTTTATGCTGCTGACATCCTACCAATCAGAATGAGAGCAAGAACTTGTACTGATACACCAATGGGGGACGCATATATGACCCCAACTGCATGCAGTTTCACAAGATGTTGTCTTGAACTAGCAAATAGAAGCCAATATGATTTCTTAGATGGAATTGTTTCTTGCAATTGCTGTGATCAGATAAGACGTCTTTATGATAACATAAGGTATAAAACTCCATTTCCATTTCATTATATTATGGGTGTTCCCGGCTATGTAAGTAGCACAACACTAGATTGGTTTAAACATGAATTATTTAGGTTTAAGGAAAGCTTAGAAAAGGACTTTAACATCGAAATTTCTAGTGAAAAACTATGTAAGGCTATTAAAATCTATAATAAATCTCGCACACTTCTTAAAGAGTTATATATGCTCAGAAAACGAGACAAACCATCTATAACTGGCACTGAAATGACGAATATAATTTCTGGAGGTGTTTCAATACCAAGGGACGACTTCAATGAACTATTAATTCAACAACTTAAGGAATCTGAGAGTAAAGAGGGTATTTCTGATTATAAAGCACGATTAATGCTAATTGGAAGTATGCTTGATGAGCCAGAATATATAAAAATGATTGAAGATTTAGGTGGATTAGTCGTTACAGATTCACTATGTATGGGAACCAGATATTTTTGGGATTTAGTTGATGAAACTAAAGACCCAATTGATGCGCTTGCTGAGCGTTATTTGTCAAAAATTTCATGTCCACGTATGACTGATGGACAACCTAAAAGAATAGAATTTATGATGGACCTCATCAAACAATTTAATGTCGATGGAGTTATCTTTCAAAGAATAAAATTTTGTGCAATCTGGTGGTCAGAGATTTTTATGTTACGTAATAAATTAGAGAAGGAAGATATCCCTTTTCTAGAATTGGAAAGAGAATATGTGTTGAGTGGTGCTGGAGCTATGAAAACTAGAGTCCAAACATTTATGGAAATTTTAGAAGGGAGGTGAAAAGGATGGACGAAGAAACATTTCAGAAATATAAAAAACTTGGAAGAGGAAGTTGGGGTAAGGATTTGTCTCTTTGGAAAACAATGTATATGGGTTTTGTAAATCAAAATAAAGAAGAAGAATTTACTCCATTTACTGAACTATTATTAGATGTATTCCTCAGTATTCCTAAAGCACGAAAGGAAGGAAATCCTATTATTATGCATCCTTTCAATTGTGAACCTCCGATATTCCACGCTATGAATATAACCCCATTAATGCAAGAGATTTTTAGCGTAGGATTAGCTCCTACCCATCTTAACGAATTTTATATTGATTTAACGAATAAAATCGGATATGGGGATAATCCTACCCTTTGTAATGCACAGAGACCATTAATTGCTTCTTATATGCAAGGAGCGGCTCCTATACCTGACCTTCTTTTCTATGTCTCTACACCATGTAATTCTCTTGCAATGAACTACCAAGTTTTTCAGAACTTAACAGGGCTTCCATCTTTCAATATGGATATTCCCTACTGGGATTATGATCAGTCTAAAGAATTCTATGATGAAAAAACGATGGATTATATGATTTCTCAAACGAAGGATTTTATCCATTGGATGGAAAAAGAAACTAATCAAAAACTTGAACCTGAAAATTTACAGCAAGCTATGAAATGGATTAATGAGGCAAGGAAAAATGTGTTGGAATTTAATGAACTTCTAAAGTCTGTACCATGTCCGGTATCAAGTATAACAAGTTTTGGAAATTTCTTTACAATGATAACTCGTGGTGGTACTCATGATTGTGTAAAAGTTACAAAGTGGATTCGTGATACAGCAGCAGAAAATGTCAAAAAGGGTGTTGCAGGAGTCCCTGGAGAAAAATTAAGAATTGCCTGGCCTTATACTCATGTATTTTTTGATCAAGAGCTCTTACCATGGATAGAAGAGACTTTTCAATCAGTGGTAATCATGGACTTACTAGGATATTATCCAGTTTTACCTCATGATGTTTCAACAATAGAAAAATGTTATGAAAGCCTTGCAATGGGAACTTTAGACTTCTCTATGATTGGCTCATGTAGAGGCCCCGCAGAATATTATGTAGATTTTATATTAAACTATGTAAAAGAATATAAAATAGATTGTGTTATAATCCCAATGCAGTTTGCTTGTAAACATGCATATCTTATAACTAGGATTGCTGCTGAAGCGGTTCGAGAACAACTAGAAATTCCTACATTGATTTTTGGGTGTGATCCATATGATTCAAGAGAGGTTACTTCTGAAACAATAAGAAATAGGATTTCAGATTTTATTACTCAAGTAGTCTTGTAAAGAGGATTTGTAAATTATGATAGTAGCTGGATGTGATGTTGGTTCTTTAACTGGTAAAACTGTTATCTTAAGGAATGGTGAAATTTTGTCATATAGTATTGTCCCCACAACACCAAAACCTGAAAAAACAGCTTTAAATGCTATGAATGGAGCTCTTGAAAATAGTAATCTAACCTTAGATGATATTGAGTTTATTGTTGGGACTGGATATGGTAGAGTAAAGATACCTTTTGCGAATTCTCAGATATCTGAATTGACCTGCCATGGAAGAGGAGCTCATTCTTTTATTCCTACGATTAGAACGATAATTGATGTTGGTGGGCAGGATTGTAAAGTAATTAAGGTAGATAAACATGGAAAGATACTTGATTTTGCTATGAATGACAAATGTGCTGCTGGAACGGGGAGATTTTTAGAAGTCATGGCAAAAACCTTAGAATTAAACCTTGAGGATTTAGGTTTCATATCTTTAGAATCAAAAAAGCAGGCTAAAATCACAGCTCAATGTAGTGTTTTTGCTGAAACAGAAGTAGTTAGTCTTATGGCAGATGGGGTAGAGGTTTCTGATATCGTTGCCGGAATACACGATGCTATTGCGTCTAGAATTATGTCACTTGTATATAGAGTTGGCTTGGAAAAAGAATTAACAATTACTGGAGGAGTAGCAAAAAATATAGGTGTAGTTACTTATCTTGAAAAAAGGATGGGAATTACATCACAAAAATTACCTGTTGATCCACAAATAATTGGGGCACTAGGAGCTGCATTGATAGCAAAGGAAAAATTAAATTCTTAATAATACAGTTTATTTTATTTTTTCTTTAATTTTTAAAATGGAAAGAAAAAAATAATGTTTATTTAATAGATTCTATTAAATTGCTTTTCTGATTAACTCAGCAATATCGAAAGCTTGAATTTCATTACTTTCAATATTTGATTTGAACTGATTTAAACAAAAGGGACAAGCAGAAACAATAGCTTGAGCATCTGTTTCCTTTGCTTCTTCTATTCGTTCTCTTGCTGCGAATGAAGATAAATCTTTAAATGCTGACCTAACTCCACCTCCCGAGCCACAACACCATGCATTTTCTTTATTCCGAATCATTTCTACTAATTCTACGCCGGGAATTTCTTGTAAGACATCTCTAGGCGCCTTATATAATCCCATATGACGTCCTATATGGCATGGATCGTGATATGTAATTTTCATATTAAGTTCC